>JAGWVZ010000434.1 GCA_018970625.1 Myxococcales bacterium
TGATTACTCTGTTAGCTGCCAGCGACGATATCCAACCGCCACCTCATCATCCAGGTCTGGAATCGCATCGCCCGCAAAGACCAGCCTGTTGGAGATGGGGTCGTAGTCCCAGCCGGAGTCGAGCGACCGCGTGAGCAGGTTGCCGTTGAGAGCCACGCGCAAGGTCCCGGGAATGGGGATGTCACGTAGGGTGACATCAGCAGCGGCACCGAAGGCGGTCTGAACAATGGCATTTACTGTCTCGCCCGGGTCGTCTCCGCAGATGGATGCAAACCGCCCGCCTGTGGCCAACGCCAGCTGAATGTACGTATTGCCCGCTTCGTCGGCACGGCCGGGACCGCTTTCTGACACACACCCTGATGGCGCATCGCCAGTGATGGCGAACACCTGAGCGCCATCATCGAGCAACATCGCGAGTGTTTCGTCATACACCGGACAGCCTGCCAGCTCTGGATTCACCGCCGAATCGCACGCCGAGTTGGTGAGAGCAGCGTCCTTGACGCTTTGATCATCCTCGTCACTGAACAGGATGATCACGCGACGCGCATCGGGTCGCCATCGCAACAGTTCCCCTGCGAACGGGCTCTCTGAGAGCGAATAAACGTTCTGGAGGGTCAGCAGGCTGAACTCTGAACCGGGAGGTCCGGACTGTCGGGGAGGGGACACCAGTTGGGACTGAAAGTCCTCCAGTGCGGACGAGAAGCCTGGCGTTACCAGGAGCCATTCGTCGTTGAGTAGCTGTGTGCTCACGACGGCCACCCTGAAATCGACGCTTCGCGCCTCGAGGGCTTCGAAGAACCGCGAGGCTGCAGCTGCCACCACCTCGCGGTCGTCTACCATGCTGGGAGTTCTGTCGACTACCCACAGAAAATCTGCGGCGAAGCGTGTTTCGGCGGCCCGAAAAGGGTAGCAGGAGTCAACGGCATTCACCGGCAGGTCCGCGACTCCTGAGAGCGTGCCCAGCTCGCGCAGCGCAAATGCAGATGTGTCGGCGCTGGCATTCACCGCGAGCAGCGCCAGCGCGATCCTTTGCTGGCCGTCCCCGGCGATGACCAGGCTTGCCACGAGTTGCAGAGTCGCCGCCACATCGCCCACCGGCTCAACATCAACATCGAGCGATGCCACACCTGCCAGATTCGCGACCATACGGCTGCGCGCATCCGAAGGTCGGGATGGCACCAAAGGCCGCAATTCCAACACAGCGACCGCGGCCTGCGAATCGTCGAATCGGTTCAGTCTGGCGGTCGTCCGATCGACCACCCGGAACCCTGTCGCCGCGAGCGAGAGCGCGTTGTCCAGCGCGAGGACAGCGTCGTCCGTGGTTCCCGGCCTCTCTACGACGGCGCCCGCGACACCTGCGGTGGCGGCATCTACCGACCACGCCGTAACGCTTCGTTCCAGACCCAGATCAAGCGGTGCTCCGAAAGTGGCCGAGTGTACTGCCACCCAGCCTTCAGTGAAATGCTCCACGATGTCCGGCTCTGACTCGCGCGCGCAAACCAAGGGCAATGTTTCGCGACCGTCCTCTATGCCGTCTCCGTCGCTATCCGGATTCAACGGGTCCGATTCACAGTCATCGACTTCGCCGTCACCATTCACGTCGATCAACGGGGGTGTTGAGTCGCACGCGTCGATCTCTCCGTCCCCATCCCGGTCCTCTGAGCCATCGGCGAGACCATCTCCATCGGTATCCGGGTTCAGCGGATCTGTCCCAAGCCGAATCTCCACCCCGTCAGCGAGACCATCTCCATCGGTATCCGGGCTCAGCGGGTCTGTTCCACGCTCAACCTCACCACCGTCGGGAACCTCGTCCGCGTCGGAATCGGGGAGCAGCGGGTCGGTTCCTCGCTCCACTTCGTCACCGTCCAACAGCCCGTCATTGTCTGAGTCAGCATCGTTGGGGTCGGTCTCCCCACTATCGACGACGTTGTTTCCGTTGATGTCCTCGTCCACATTGAGGAGCCCATCATTGTCGCTGTCGGCTGTCGGGTCGACCACATCATCCGAATCACCTGTGTCGGATGGGGTCGAATCCGTCTCTGTCGCGTTTGCATCAGCGCCGTCGGTGGTTGACTCCCCTGTAGCCACAGACGCTGAGTCACTGCAGCTGGCACATGCAACAAGCAACAGCAGCGACAGAAAGCGAGGAACACCCCGGGGCGCTAGTGAAATCATGGTACTCCTCGAGCTGGGCAACGCCCTGCAAACCGCATGGCTTGGCATCAAGCGTCGGGTCAGTCTAGCACACCTTTCATGCGAGGCGAGGGTGAGCGCGCGTTCAGCGAGCGATCGCGCGAGCCATCTCGACGGCATTGCCGATGTACGTCGCCGGAGTCAGGTTGCGGAGCCGCTCACGGGCCTCATGCGGGATGGGCAACGCATCGACGAACGCGGTCAATTCCGACTGGGTTAACGTCTTGCCGCGCGTCAGTTCCTTGAGCTTCTCGTATGCATTCGGGACTCCGTAACGGCGCATCACGGTCTGAATGGGCTCGGCGAGCACTTCCCACGCCTGGTCCAGGTCGGTCAGCATGCGGGACCGATCGGCTTCGAGTTTTCCAATCCCGGTGAGACACGCGGCCCACGCTACCAGGCAGTGCCCAAATGCGGAGCCCATGCTGCGGAGCACGGTTGAGTCGGTCAAATCGCGCTGCCAACGACTGACCGGTAGCTTGCGAGACATATGCTCCAGTAACGCATTGGCGAGCCCGATGTTTCCTTCCGAGTTTTCGAAATCAATCGGATTTACCTTATGCGGCATCGTTGAAGAGCCTATTTCGCCCGCCACAAGCCGTTGTTTGAAGTATCCAAGGCTAATGTAGCCCCAGATGTCCCTGTCGAAGTCCATGAGCACAATGTTGAAGCGGCTCACCGCATCAAACAGCTCGGCCAGACAGTCATGGGGCTCGATCTGCGTCGTGTAAGGGTTCCATGTGACGCCCAGCGACTGCACGAGGGAACGCGAAAATGCGGGCCAATCCACGTCGGGATAGGCCGAAAGGTGCGCGTTGAAATTGCCAACGGCACCATTGGCTTTCGCGAGCAGCTGACATGACGCAACAGCATCGCGTTGACGTTGCAGACGATACACCACATTGGCGAGCTCCTTGCCCATGGTCGTCGGACTCGCAGGCTGTCCATGGGTCCGAGAGAGCAACGGAGCGTCGGACAGGTCCACGGCGAGCGCCCGAATGGCGTCAATCACCCGATCCATCATGGGCAGCAGCACCTGCGCGCGGGCGCGGCTCAGCATGAGTGCATAGGCAAGGTTGTTGATGTCTTCGGATGTGCAGGCAAAATGAATGAACTCTGATGCCTGCGCCAGCCCGGGAAGCGCCTGGATTTTCTCACGAAGGTAGTATTCAACGGCCTTCACGTCGTGATTCGTGGTTCTTTCCAGTGCCCTCACGCGCTCTGCGTCTTCGTCGCCAAACTGTTCCAACAGGTGGTTCAGGGCGTCATTGCCTTCCGGTGAGATTTCAAGCTCGCAGATGAGCGGGTGCGCACCCAGCGCCTGCAGCCAGCGAACCTCCACCTCAACCCTGGTCCGAATGAGCGCGTACTCGCTCAACTGCGCTCGCAGAGGATCTGCTCGACGCGCATATCGTCCGTCCACAGGCGACAGGTTATGAAGGGTGCTGGATGTCATATGGCTATTCGAGAGCGTGAGGATCAGGTATGCAGCACGGCGCATCGTGCAGGCTGCGCGGGCGCGTGATTCCCTACATGGGCACCTTTCGTCAATGACTTCGCCAGTTCCCCAATCCCTG
>JAGWVZ010000435.1 GCA_018970625.1 Myxococcales bacterium
GGTGTGCTAGCGTCAAGCGATCGGGAAGGCAACGGTTTGAAAGGGCCTGCGGCGCGCGTTGGGGAGGGGCGCGAAGGCGGGGCCTACTGCAGGTTTTCGAGGTACTTGTCGATGGCTGCGCGGGCGAGAAGGTTCAGGTCGTTCTCGACGAAGGCATCGATCTTCTGGGTGGAGTACGATTCGAGCTTGGTGGCGGTCTGTCGCAGCATGACGGCGAGGTATTCCTTCACAATGCCCGGCAGGAGCTCCCGGACGATGCTACGCACCAGCTCTTCGTCGAGCTTCGCCGCCACAGCTGCACGAAGATCGTCAGCCGAGAATGTCTGGGCGGCCTGCGCGGGAACCACCGTCTCTGTTGGTACGTTCCCGGACACAACGACGGGCGTTGCAGGGGCAAAGTCATCTTCGGGGTCTTCTGCAGCGACTTCTTCGGCCACCTCTTCGGTGACTTCTTCTGCGTCGATTTCCTCGGCCACCGCTTCGATGACTTCTTCAGCGTGGATTTCTTCGGCCACCGCTTCGGTGACTTCTTCTTCGGCGAGCTCTTCTTCGGCGAGCTCTTCTTCGGCGAGTTCCACGGTCACCTCTTCGGTGACGTGCTGTGCTACCTCTTCGGTGACTGCGACCGTGACCTCTTCGTCGACCGGCTGGTCGGCGTGGACATCCGGAGCAGCAGAGGCGACGGGCTCATCGTTGGCCGGCGAAGTCGCGTCCGCAACGGCGTCGGTGGCAAAAGGGGTACCGTCGGTGGGTCGTGACGAGTGTCCGCTGTCGAGGGGTGCCTCGTTGACCGGGTCGACGGCGCGTGATTCGGCGGTGTGATAGACGCCGGAGTCCGAACCCACCGGCGCCTGAGCCATCATGGACAGAGAGTCCGGGGCGACTTCGTGCTGCGTTGTCTCTGCGAGGTTGCGTGCGGCCGGTGCCCCTGCAGCGCCACGGATGGGCGCCGGCGGAGGTGGCACAAGCGGCATTCGCCTGACCGGATCGGGTCCTGGCGGTGGGAGCACGCGGCGAAAGCCGCCGGTCATGGGAGGCGGTGGGAGCGGCGCGACCGGGCGGGCGGTGGATGCAGCGACCTGCGGGGCCGTCGTGGTGAGCGGTGGTTCGTCAGCCGTGACGATGTCGAAGTCGTCCTCGTCGTCTTCGGCCGCAGCGGTACCTGTGGACGCCGGGGCGAACGTCTGGCTGGCCGAGGGTTCGGCTGCAACTGGTGCTACGGGAATGGCGGGCGACACGACGTGGCCGGGTACGCCAGGCGACCGGGAGGGCGCCGCGAGGATGGCATCGTTGACCCGGGCGAGCAGGTCGTCGGTTTTGAACGGTTTGGCGAGCGTGACATCTGCGCCAGCTGCCAGCGCTTCATCCAGATTGAACGGGTGGAAGCTGCCGGTGAGGAACACAATCGGCAGCCTCGCCAGCGACGGTTCGGTGCGGATCAGTCGCAGTAGCTGCACACCCGGGCCGTCGGGCAGGGCGTAGTCGACAATCGCAGCGGAGTACTCACCGGAACGCAGCACGCGCAAGGCGTCCGCAGCGGTGGCTGCACTGTCCACGACGAACGGAGATGCGGTAAAGGCGTACTTGACCGCCTGACAAACCGTCCGGGAATCATCAACAATCAGGATCTTCTGGCCCATGGCGAGCGCCTTGATGTCAGGTCGTTCATCGGAAGCTGCACGGCGCCGTTAGCGACAGCAGGTTGGCCGAGTCACGGTTGAAGAAAGTGCAATACCGCCACAGGCCGGGAGATTCTGACACAGAATCACAAGGCACCGTTGCCCGGACACACAGGATTCGATGCGTAGCACCGGCGGTCGAATATGGTCAACAAATCAGCGTGAATGGTCGAAGGATGGAGGTTCGCAGCGTCGCCTGAAGACATCACTGAATGGTCTCATCAAGAGCGCTTTCGTGGAGCGCAGAGCCGGCGTCGGCCAGAAAGCGCGCACGAAATTCGTGCAGGGGAGCTGGACGAGCCAGTAACCAGCCCTGAAAGGCATCGCAGCCGATCGCGCGCAGCAGATTGAACTGGACATCGGTTTCCACGCCTTCCGCGGTGACCGAGAGGCCCAGGCTATGCGCCATTCGCACAATGGAGACAGCGATCATGTCGTCCACCGTCGAGTCGCCGAGTCTGCGTACAAAGGCCCGATCGATCTTGATCCCCGACAGCGGGATACTGCGCAGACACGAGAACGACGAATAGCCCGTTCCGAAGTCATCGAGCATCAGGCGAACGCCATGCGTGTAGAGTGTCTCGATGGCGAGCACGACGTTGGGTGAGGACTCCAGCCAGTGGCTCTCCGTAATCTCGAGCGTAAGCCGGGCGGGCGGAATGCCACGTTGACGGAGCTCTTGAAAGACCAGGTCCACAAACTCCCGGCTCTGCAGCTGAAGCACGCTGACGTTCACGGCCACTGTAAATCGCTCGTCTGGCGTATCCTGAAGAATGTTCAGGGCTGTCTCCAGCGCGGCCATCCCCAGTTGTTGAATCAATCCTGACTGTTCAGCGACCCGAATGAAGTCCTGTGGACTCACGTATCCGAGCCTCGGATGTTCCCACCGCGCCAGCAATTCAATGGAAACGAGCTGCCGAGCCGAATCGAGGACGGGTTGTGCATGGAAGTGTATTCCGCCGGTTTGCAGGGCCTCATGCAGATCAAGCTGCAGGTGTCCCTGACGTTGGGCGTAATCGAGCGTGGCCGGATCGAAGAATTGCACGTTGTTTCGACCGGCCTGCTTGGCACCGTACATCGCAGCGTCTGCGTTCTGCATCAGCTCGTCGATGGAGCGGGTTTCGGGCGTGAGCATACAGCCGCCGATGCTCGCGCTGGCGTGCCGGACGGCGCCGCCGATCTCAAACGGCTGTCGAATGACGTTCAGCAAAGTGCGCGCGTGCGTCCGCGCGACCTGTTCGGCCGCCGCCAGGGTTCCGGCCAGCGAAGGAAGCAGAATGACGAACTCGTCGCCTGCGAACCGAGCCACGGTGGCCGCGTCGGGCACGACCTCACGCATGCGTCTGGCGACCTGAATCAGCAGCTCATCCCCTGTCTGATGGCCGAGCGTGTCGTTGATGACCTTGAAGTCATCGAGGTCAATGAAGAAGCAGGCCCCATATCGCGGGGTTCTCTGCACCGCGTTCAGGGTTTCCTGAAGTCGTGCCAGCAGCAAACGACGGTTCGGCAGCCCGGTGAGCGCGTCAAAGTGGGCGAGCTCACTCGCGAGCCGCTCTGCCTTCTCGCGTGCCCGGCGGTTGGCATCCCCATCCATGATGGCTGCACAGGTGGCCAGAATCGAGTCGACGGATCGGATGTCGTCGGGAGCATAGGGACGTTGCTGTCTGGCGAGTCCCAGAACCCCGATGATCTGGTCGCGCAGTCGAATCGGTACGATGACGGCTTCTGGACCGCCGTTCGCGCGTTGCGAGGCTGCGGATGGCTGGGTGGTGGAAAACTGCGCCTTTGCTTCACGCACGGCTCGAATGGCCAGCGTTTGCAGCTCCGGATAACGCTGAAAGAGTTGCTGGGCCTGCGCGCGTGCTGACTCTGGCGTCTCAGGTGAGCCGAACGGCCGCCCTGTCATCGTCACCATGTGAAACGCGGGCTCGCGATCGATAGCGTGCACCTGGGCAAGAAAGCTGCCCTGACTGTTCGTCAGTATCCGGACGGTTTGCAGCAGCTGATGGAAGACGCGGGTGGTGTCCTGACCTAGGATGAAGTCATTTTGCACTTCGCAGATGCCGGCGAGGAGCGCATC
>JAGWVZ010000436.1 GCA_018970625.1 Myxococcales bacterium
GATCGCCCACGACCGTGTACGGGTTGCCGACGAGGTTGTCACCTGCGCCTGCCTCGCCGTTCTGTGCCTTTGATCAGGCGCGTGTCGAAGAGCGGCCCCAACGGGTAATCGCCCGCAGGATTCGTTCCAAAGGGCCCTGACCCAGCCTACGCGCCCAGATGTTTGCGAAGGCAAAGAGAGTGAGCGTGACTCCGACTGCAGCCATGGCGATGGCAAGGTCGGAAAGCCGATTGTAAAGGCCCAATCCATAACCGTAGAAGAGAAGCCCGCCCAGGATACCCTGTCCAACGTAGACCGACCCGGACATGCTGCCTGGCGTCGTGAGCCAGTTGGGAATGGACCATCGTCGGCAGGCTTCGACCACGCTCCAGAGGTACACCCCGCCGAGGGTTGGGGCGCCGACCGTGAGCAGTGCAAACCCCGCGATGGACACCCATTCGGGACCGTCTGCGTCGAGCATCGCTTCATACGAGGCGACATGCAGGACGTTCGCGATGAGTCCGACGGCGAGGAGCCACGGCACTGCCCGGGTTAAGCGGGTCCACGAGGGATTGCCACGATGGAACAGCTGCAGGCGATGTGAGGCAAGCCCTGCAAAGAAGGCACTGAGCGCCAGCGGACCGTTGAAGAGCAGAACGAATCCGAATGCGATAGGCCATTCCTGAGCGCGCTGCACGACTGCATCGATAAATCCGCCGGTAAATCCCGATGGCTGCAGCGGCTTAGGCATGTGGGCGAGCTCCTCGGCGATTCCGTAACCCAGAAGCAAATAACCGGGCAGGGCGAGTGCTACACCGCCCGCGGCCAGCTGCAGCAGCCGTCGAGGCGAGGCCCCGCGAACGGACCAGAGCACCAGACCGAGCAGCGAGTACAGCACCAGAATATCGCCCTGAAATACCAGCAGGGCGTGTGCGATGCCGAGCATGCCCAGGCCTGCCAGGCGGCGAAGAATCGGGCCACGGGGGTTGATTCCCTGTCGTTCTGCGGACGCCAGCTGTTCGCCCATGCCCCATCCGAACAGGAACGAGAACAGGACGAAGAACTTGCCGCTGACGAACATTTCGAGCGCGCCGAGCGTGAGCGTGTCCGCCCACGTTTCGGGCATCGCCATAAGAGCGTCGACCGATTTCGCGAGGATGGGGAAGTTGGACACGGCGATGCCGAACAGGGCGAAAGATCGAAGGGCGTCGACTTCTTGCACACGAGACATCGGAACCTCATAGTGAATTGAGCGGCCGCTCAATGCGTCTCCAGTCGGGATTGAGCGGCTGCTCAATATCGTTCGTTTTCGCATTGAGCAAGTGCTCAATGTGTGGAGAATCAGATGACACGTCGTGGTGGTCGCCTGGCGGCCGAGTCGAGTTCAGGTGCTGTGATGAGTTCGCCAAATTCGGATGGGAGTGGTGCGCGCGCCGCGATTCTGCAGGCAGCGGTGCAGCTGTTGCGCGAGCGCGGCTTTGTAGCGACGAGAACCCGGGATGTGACCGCGCTCGCGGGACTCAGCACCGGGTTATTGAACCATTATTTTACCTGGCAGGCGCTACGTGCAGCGGCGCTTCAGCAGGTGCTCGCAGAGGGTCTCGATGAGCTTCTTCCTGCGGCTGCTGCGACGCATCCCGATCCTCGGCTGATTCTTGATACCCTCGTTGAAGCAGCCTTCGCAGAGTCTGCCGACCCCCTCTGGCGGCTGTGGATCGAGGCGATCGAGGCCGCGCCAACCGACCCGGCGATCGTGCAGGCGATCTCGGACGCGAGCAGCGGTTTTGCGAGCCGCCTTACCGCATGCCTGTTGCGGGGAGTGGAACTTGGCGTCTGGCGCTGCCCCGACCCGGCGGGCTCATCGTTCCGCCTGATGGCCCTTCATGACGGGCTCGTGGGAATGCTGCTGACCGGCATGCCCGGAATTACCCGAGCCGTCGCGGTCACACACATGCGGACTTCATTTTCGCTGGAGTGTCCGCCGAGCAGCTGAAGGGGGGGGAGGTTTTTGGAGAGGGGCCCCGGGGTTGAAACCCTGGGGTAAATAGGCGCTTTTGGGTATTTGCTTCGAGAGGAGGGGTACGGGGATCAGGGGGCCGGGGCGATGAGCGTCGTGAATTATTTTCCTGCTGCGACTGCCAGCGTCCTGGCCGCTCGCTGGATTTTTGATGGGGTGTTAGCGTCTTCGGCGATGGAATGCAGGTGGGGTTGAAGTCGATGTGCACCACGCCGAACGAGTTGGACGACCTCGTCTTTGACGCGCGAGCGGCTGAACATGTCGGCCAGCAGCGCTGCAGCTTCACGCGTTCCGGCCCGCCCCCACTCGCCGAGGAGGTACAGCTGGGACTCGTACAGAGACCCCTGAAATGTGCGCCGCGCCCAGTCGCCAATGTGCGCGGCCTCTTGTGGGCCACCCTGAACCAGCCATTGCACCGAGGCGTTGGTGTGGGGTGGCATGGGCTTGAGTGGCTGAGTGAGCTCGACGAAGGCGATGCGATCAAGAAAGAAGGCATCGAAGTTGCGATCTGGGCCGAACTCCGTGCGCCTTGCACTTCGCACGTACCCGTCTCTGCCGTGCAGCGCCAGGTCATCGACTTCGGTGGCGCCCAGGCCGGGCTGGAACAGACGTTGTGCGCAAGCGGCGTGCATGTAATGGGTGAACGCGCCGCCCAGCTGCGCCAGTTCAGAGGAGGGGATAAGGGTCATGTCGTCGTAGTCGTGGTGTCATGCGCAAACGCCACTCCGGGAATGTCGCACACAACCCGTGCAATCAACTGCGGCCTGTGTTCACGACGATGGTCGTGACGCCCCACGGGTGTGTTTTCACATTCGTTGCCGCGCGGATTCCGCCCTGCGCATGCCTTGTGTTTGTGTGTGCTGTGTGCGCTGTATGTCCGCGTGATGTGCGCCTGCGCGAGCTGTTTCACAGACGATCGCCACGACACACGACGGGCGCGAGGAGCGCTTCCGCTTGCGCCACCCATCGGCATCGGCAGGGCAATCGAGTTCTACGTGGCCTCCACCGGGACGCCAGACAGCACACGCAGCAGATAGTCGCGGTTCCGCCCCGCCTTCTTGCGCTTGTTGGCGACCCCGAGCTTGCACGTGGTCTCGATTTTCAACAGATTGGTGGCCATGTGGCGCAGGGTGGTCAGATTCGCGGCAAGGTTCTTCGTGCGATGCCGGGAATTGTCCTCGTGGAAGGCTACGTCCAGCACGTAGTGCAGACTATTCTCGATGCCCCAGTGTGAGCGGATAAAGCGCGCAATCTGTTCCGCGTCGCCCTTCGGATTGCTCCCGATGTAGTAGGCGGTTTCGATGGATGACTTGTCGGCGCTGATGACCGTGCGTTCGCGCGTGACGCGCACAATAAAGGCCAATTTCATCCATCGGTTTCGAGTTTCCGCTGTGAGACGACTGATATCGCGAATGACTTCTACTTTTCGCGATTCCATCCGGCCATGATCTTTCGTTGTTTCGGTATGTTGCGCGACCTTAGGCAGCGCTGGTAAATCCCGGGGACGCGTCGCAGCGCCATCTATTTCCGCAAATGCGTCCTGGATTTCGGTATGCAGAGACGGCTGGTTATCCTTCACGGCCAGCAGATAATGGCCTTCCTGCTGAACGATCGCAGCTGCAATGGCGGTCTGACACCCCATCGCGTCGATCGTCACCGTCGTGCCTTTCAAGGCGAGACAGTGCAGCAGTTCCGGGATCGCCGTAATCTCGTTCGACTTCTCTGTCGTCTTCACCTGACCGATCACCAGACCAGCCTCGCTC
>JAGWVZ010000437.1 GCA_018970625.1 Myxococcales bacterium
GTGTCGGCGCCTTTGATGAAATCGTAGTAGTCGTTGGCGAAATTGGTGCCGATCTGGATGAACGTTGCTCCCACGAGCGCGGCGAGCGCAGGCAGCCAGTCCAGCACACCGTCTCGCCACGCGAGCGCGGTGGCGACCACGACGGGTGTCCATGCTGCAGGAAGCGTGCGTGGCCGCGAGGCAAGAATCCAGGCTTTCATGGGGCTCACGGGAGCCGGGGAGACGCTCACAGAAGGCTCCAGGGCGGGCAAACCAGCGCGGAACGTAACGCGGGCGGGGTTGAGGGCGGCGCGCCTATACAGCGATGCCGTGGGTGTGCAAGAAACTGCGCGTGGCGGCCAGAAAAGCGACAGGCGACTCCAGACAGGCGGCATGACCGACTTCCGGCAGTACGACGTGCGTCGCGCGAGGCAACTGCCGAACCATTTCGTCTGCGATCGTTCGAAACTTCTCGTCATACTCACCGGTGACCAGCAGCACCGGCATGGAAATCCCGGAGAGCCGATCCCAGATCGCCGGCATGCTGCCTGTACCCATTCCGCGCAACGAAGCTGCCAGACCGTCGCCCCGCAGCTGCCGCTGGCGCTGTTCGCGCTGGTCGCGCCACGGCTGCGGTATGCTGCGCTGGCTGGCGATCAGCGGAAGCTGCGACCACTCATCGAGGAACGGACGAGGCCCATGCAGCTCGATCTTTTGTGCCAACTGCTCATCAGAGGCCCGGCGGTCCGCTGCCTGTTGCGGGTCAGCAATGCCCGGCGTGGCCCCGACAAGGATGAGTGCCCGCCAACTGTCCGGATGGCACACAGCTGCCTGCAACGCGACCCGTCCACCCATGGAATAACCCATCAACACAGGCACTTGCGATCCATCATCAGCCACCCTGTGCACCAGACTGACAGCGACGTTCATCGTTGCGTCTGCAGAAATAGCCGCTGGATGCCGCCCATGTCCCGGCAGATCAGGCGTACACCACGACCACTCGGGAGCATGGTGGCGCAATATGTCGAAGTCAGCACCGGAGCCGGTGAATCCGTGCAACGCGACCATGTCCATCGCTGACGTCATCCCCGCGCTCCGGGGACCTCGAACAACGTGTTGCGGACAGCGAGCAGCAACGCTGGCCAGAGCGCTCGATAGGCTTCCCGATTGCGTGACCGCACCGTGCGCACTTCGATCAGGTGAACCCCGTTGGCCGTATGCGCCAGCGCGTCACACAGCGCGTCAGCAGAATCGACGCCGTGCCAGGTGGCGCCGAACTGCGCGGCTGCGTGCTCAAAATTCATGCCGTGCGGGGTCGAAAAAAAGCGCTCAAAGGCATCGGAGCCGTCGTTCAGCGGCAGAAACCCAAAAATACCGCCCCCATCGTTGTTCACCACGACGATCGTCAGGCGCATGCCCTGCAAACGTGTGGCTGCCAGGCCCGTCATGTCGTGGATCGCCGCCACGTCTCCGAGCACCACGACCGTTCGGCCCGCCCCTTCACGACGCGCCCACGCCGCGCCAGCGGCGGTAGAGATGGTTCCGTCGATCCCGTTCAGCCCGCGGTTGGACACCATCATGGGGCCAGGCGCGCAGGACGTCACATGGTCCAGGTCACGCACCGGCATGCTGGATGCCACATGCAGCAGGTCACCCGGCCGAAGCGCACGGACAACGGTCAGCATCGCGTGCGCCTCCTCGGGCATCGCCGAGGCCGTATCGCGGCTCTGCCAGCCACTGCCATCGGCGGCCATCTGCCCGAGCGTATCGCGGACGACCCCGTCGGCCTGAAGCCAGCGTCGTCGCCAAGCGAGGGTCTCGTGGTCTGTACACACCGTGGGAAAAACGCTTTTCAGGGCGGTGGTCAACGCCTGAATTCGCAGTTGAATCTGCTGGACGGGGCGTGCTGCCGGCTCGCGAAAGTCATCGGAGGGCTCCACAAGCCACAGCGGGACGTCGGCCCACTCGGCGCCCATCCATTGGCCAAGCGCTTTGGAGGTCGGCGTCGCCCCGATGCGAACGATGAGGTCAGGCGTCAGAGCTGACCGAATGTCGGGGTCGCGAGCCAGAACGTCGGCGTGCGCGATAACGCCGTATTCACTCGCTCCATCGATCGTCCGGAGTCCGCTGAGAGCGCACGCCACGATGGGGGCACCGACATGGCTCATCGCGGATGCGAACGCAGCCAGATCGTGTGCGGTTACGGCTGGAAGCTCGCGCAGCTGCCCGACAATGAAAACGGGGCGCCTCGCGTTCTGCAACGCGTGCATGAGCGGAGTCGCGTCGCCCATCGCTGCCGCACCATGCCATGACGAGCGCATCGCCGAGGCTGACCACGGCAGCCGGTCGGCATCGTTCGGAAACAACGGCTCTCGAAAAGGCAGGTTTACGTGTGTCGGTCCCGGGCGTGCGCCGCAGGCAGCCGCGACCGCCCGAATCGCCACGCGGTGCCAGGTGTCACCATCGACGCGGCCGGGACCTGGCGGTCCCGGGTCGTGGGACCATCGAACAGACGCGCCGAAAATGCCCACCTGTTGCATCGTCTGCGGCGCGCCGCGATCCTGAAGTTCGGGCGGCCGGTCGGCGGTCGCGAGCACAAGCGGAATGCGGGAGTGGTCGGCCTCCGTCACAGCCGGCATGAGATTCGCCAGCGCACTGCCAGACGTACAGGACACCATGACCGGACGCCCGCTGGTGCGCGCCATACCGAGCGCGAAGAAGGCGGCCGAACGCTCATCGACGTGTACGGTGACGTCGACGTCTGATCGGGTCGAGAGAGCCCATGCGAGCGGGGCAGAGCGCGCTCCGGGACAGACGCAGAAATGACGCACCCCCGCATCCACGAGCCCCTGCACAAACCAGCGCGCTGCGACGATGGCCGGATTGCCGGTTGTCGACGGCCCGTCAGACGGCATCCGTTCCTCCATCCTCTTGAAACAAAGAGGGTTTTAGCAGCAGGGCATCTCTCATGGCACCCAGTTTCACCTCGGTTTCTGCGAGCTCGGCCTGCGGCTCAGAGCCGGCGACGATGCCAGCGCCGGCGAACAGCACCGCGAACGGCGGGTAGAACAGTCCACAACGCAGGGCGACCACAAACGCAAAGTCACCGGCGCCATCAAACCAGCCAACCGGCGCAGCGTACCACCCTCGATCCAGATCTTCGAGCTCGGCGATGATGCGCGCGGCGGCATCGCGAGGTTCTCCGCACACCGCCGGTGTCGGGTGTAACGCAGCCAACGCCAGCAGGGCGGCGTCGGGATCGGGAAGGGTCGCTTCGATCCGGGTGCGCAGGTGATGGATGTTCGGCAGCGTCACGATCTCGGGGCCGGTCAGTTGCACCGCCTGCGCTCCAGCCTGCCGAAGCGCGCCCACGACGGTATCCACCACAATGCCATGCTCGGAGCGATCCTTCGGGCTGTCCAGTAGCGACTGTCGCAAGGCCTGGTCGCCCGTCGAATCGTCACCGCGCCGCGCTGAGCCGGCAAGCGCCATGGTGCGTAACGTCTGGCCTTTTCGCACGAGGAGACGCTCGGGCGTGGCTCCCGCAAAAAGTTCACCCGGGTAACCAAATCCGTAAACAGTACAGTCAGAAAACCGTTCGCACAGCGTATCCAGCGCCCGCTGGGGCGTAAAATCGGATGCGACTCGATAGAGCGCGCAGCGAGCCAGCACCACCTTGGTCACTTCGCCAGCCTCGATGCGCGGCAGCACGCGCTCCACACCGGCAACGAAGTGCTCGGCTGACTGTTCGGCGCGCGCCATCAACGCGTGCAAGGG
>JAGWVZ010000438.1 GCA_018970625.1 Myxococcales bacterium
CTGACCGACTCGGTGCGCGCGCACCTGATGTCCGACGTGCCGTACGGTGTATTGCTGTCGGGTGGACTGGATTCATCAGTTATTGCTGCGTTGGCCGTTTCGATGGCCGACAAGCGTGTCGAGACCGGCTCTGAAGAGCGTGCGTGGTGGCCGCGGGTGCACTCGTTCGCGATTGGTCTGGAAGGTTCACCCGACCTTGCCGCGGCCGAGAAGGCCGCGAAGGCGCTGGGAACGGTACACCACGCGTTTCATTTCACGGTGCAGGAGGGCATCGACGCGCTGCGCGACGTCATCTGGCATATTGAGACGTATGACGTGACGTCGATTCGCGCTTCAACGCCAATGTATCTGATGGCGCGTCGCATTCGGGCCATGGGCGTAAAAATGGTGCTCTCGGGAGAGGGTTCCGACGAGATATTCGGCGGATATCTGTATTTCCACAAAGCGCCAAACGCCGAGGCATTTCACGAGGAGCTGGTGCGCAAGCTGGATATGCTGCACCTGTTTGACTGCCTGCGCGCCAATAAATCCATGGCGGCGTGGGGTGTTGAGGCGCGGGTTCCATTTCTGGACCGCAAATTCCTCGATATTGCCATGAATATTCATGCGCGGCACAAAATGTCGCGGCCCGGCCGCATTGAAAAAGCCATACTGCGCGAATCGTTCGACGGCTGGTTGCCGAACGAGATTCTGTGGCGGCAGAAAGAGCAATTCAGCGACGGCGTCGGTTATTCATGGATTGATTCGCTCAAGGCCTGGGCCGAGGCCCGCGTCACCGACCGACAGATGTCCGAAGCGGCCGAGCGTTTCCCGATTGGCACGCCCAAGACCCGCGAAGCCTACCTGTACCGCAGCATTTTCGACGAATTGTTTCCCCTGCCCTCGGCCGCCGCCTGCGTACCCGGCGGCCCGAGCGTCGCCTGCAGCACGCCCGCCGCGCTGCTGTGGGACCCGTCGCTGGCAGCGGTCATTGATCCGTCGGGTCGTGCGGTGCGCGGGGTTCATAACGACGCGGTGTGAGGGTAGAAACCCAGCGCCGTGCTCCCTCCACGTCCAGCAAATACCCGGCCATGACCTCGCGCTCTACCCAGGGCGGCATTAAGGGTTGGAATTTACTCAGGCGATAGCTGGGCAGGTTGCTGGCGATTTCGGCCCAGAGGCTTTCGTTTTCCCAGAATTGTGGGTCGGCGAGCTTTTTCAGGGCGGCGGTGAATTCGCGCTCGCCGACATTTTCGGCGCGGACTTTGATCAGGAAATTGTCGGGGATGACTTTCCAGTCGGCGTTGATCGCGGTGAGTGCGTGGCGGAGGGTGGCGTTGATGCGGCCGCCGGCGAAGGTCCACCACCGAATCTCGCCATCGGTGTATTCGATGCCGCCCTGTGCTGACTCCAGCACCTCGGCCATATTGGTTCTGTGCTCTTGAAGCACGAGTGCAGCGGCGTCATCGAGGTAAGGAAAGCGCTCGTCGCCGCATACGATCTTCAGGATTTGCTGGCAGACCTCGAAACCCAGAAATTGCGGCAGAAAACCGCCCCAGGTGGGCTGTCGGCCGCGCGGGGCCGACTCGACAATGACGCGCCGGTCATCGTGCTGCACACGCAGCACTGCCCATGCGCGACCGCCGAGCAGGAAACTGCTGACGCCGTCGACGAGGCGATCCACAAACGCCTGGTTCAGCGTGCCCAGTGGCTGAGCGCTGGTGGTCTGGACCGTATAGGTTTGCGGGCTCGAAAACACCGCGAATAATTCCATGAAATTCTTTCGACCAAAGCGCCGCTCGGCCTGCGGCCCCAGCACCAGACGACCCGCCGCCACTCGCATCGTGTCTTCGCGAAGCAGCCAGGCAATCAGCCTGTCAAACTCTTCGCGGGAAATGCCGCGAAAATCCGAAACGTGCGACAAATGCTGCCAGGCTTCATCGGCAGGAATACCGTCATGGGCCAGCGCGAGCGCCAGCAGCTGGTGTATCAGTACCGGCCAGCAACGAGGGTCAACCGCAACCAATTCCACCCAACCCGTTCGCGCCAGCTCAATGAGCGCAATCGCCTGCAACACACCCTCTGTGGTCTCGCAGAAGAAGGTCGTGTTGGCTGACTGACCCTCGCGGCGGCCCGTGCGGCCCATGCGCTGCAGGAAAGAACTCACGGTGTCGGGCGCTTCTGACTGAAACACCCTGTCGAGGTCGCCCACGTCAATACCCAGCTCCAGGGTGGACGTACACACAATGCACGCGTCTGAGCCGTGGTGAAAACGCTCCTCGGCTATTTGCCGCTCCTCGCGTGAGACGGCGCTATGGTGCACAAAGACCCCGGTGCCCGCGCGTCGCATGTACTCGGCCACCGCCTCGGTGGTGGCTCGCGACTGACAGAAGAACAGACTTTTTTGCCCCTTCGCCATGCGGGCGGCATCCCGAGAGAGCAGCATCAGATCAGGGCGATGCACCACCATCAGCTGCCGCTTCGCCGGCTGCCTCGGTGGGTCCACAACACGGCCCGGTCGTTGTGACGTGCCCTGAAGCCACGACAGAATCGCCGCTGGGTTGCCGACGGTCGCCGACAACCCTACCCGCTGCACGTCGTGTCGGGAAAGTCGTGCCAGCCGCTCCAGCACGCTCATCAGGTGGGCGCCGCGGTCGGTGCCCGCCAGCGCGTGCACCTCGTCGATGATGATGATGCGCAGGTCTGCGAACAGGGCGTGCTCATTGACCCGACGCGATACCAGCATGACCTCGAGCGACTCGGGTGTGGTCATGAGCAGCTCGCGTGGCTCTTTCAGAAACGCGCGTCGCTGGCCTTCCGGGGTATCGCCGTGCCAGACGAACCGCCGCAGACCCACCATCTCGGTGTAAAGCCCCAGCCGGTCGGCCTGATTGTTCAGCAGCGCCTTGATAGGCGCAATATAGAGAGCCCCGACACCCTGGGGCGCGTTCTCGACGAGCAGCGAAAGGGTCGGGAAAATGGACGCTTCTGTCTTACCACCCGCAGTAGGCGCCAGCACAATGGCATTTTCGCCGGCCAGAATGGCCTTACCAGCGAGCTCCTGCACGGGGCGCAAGCTGGACCACCCTAATCGCGAGACAATGGCCTGCTGCAGGCGCGGAGCGAGCTGGGCAAAGGTACTCACCACACATCCTCGTGTGGCACAGGACCATCGTCGTCGCCCGGGTCAGCCACCGAGGCTCCACTGATGGCGTATTGTTCTTCAACACTAAGACTCTCGGCCTTGAAGCCGGCTTCGATCATGGGGTCGTAGTCCTCGTGTTCGCGCACAAGGTCCAGATGGTTCACAAACGAACGAAGAAACTGCCTGGGGACAACACCCACGTCGCCCTTGAAGCCTGCAGTGACGCTTGCAACGAGCTTGTCGATAAAGGCCGGACTTATTTTCTGGTCCAGAATCCTTCTGTCCGGGACAGCATAAAATTCGCGCAGCCGCAACGCTACCGACCGCAGCCGTTCTGCATCAAAAGGCACGAGCTCGAGCTGGGCCTGACGAAGGCTGGCAAATCGCCCCTCCTTCATGAAACGAATGCGGTCGTGCAGTGGCGCGAGGCCGGCGACACCATGTCGGGTGTCAAAGAACTCCGGCGTCCCGGTCACCAGCCACAACATGCCCGGATACGAACCGGACGCATCGGCAATCTGCCGAATACCGTTCAGCGATTTGTGCCGGGAATCGGAGCGCATGCGCAGAATGGTCTCGGCTTCGTCGATGACGATGACGAGCCCTTTGTAACCAGCGGCTTTTACA
>JAGWVZ010000439.1 GCA_018970625.1 Myxococcales bacterium
GTCAGGGCGCTTCGCTTACGCGTGGCGCAGGATTGCAAGTGCGCTGCAAGTGGACTTTCAACTCGACACGAGCCGTCGCCGGCTCAACGCAGCCCAACTCGCGGCCTGACCAGTAGATCTGCTATTGCGGATGAGCACCCCGACCGCCCTGCGCTCTGGAGAGAGCGCCGAACATGGCGCTTGCACGACGAGAGAACGTCGACAATAAGCGAGCGTGCGGGTCTTCATCTGGTGCACATCGAAGAGTCTACCCGGCTCATTCGGCTCCAGCCCGTGTCTGTGACTGCCGCCCTGCAAACGGTGTAGTGATTATGGCTGACAACGACAAAGGAGCTCCGATCCGCGTGCTTCACGCCGCCGGACGCGACGACCTGATTCTGTTTATTGTGCCACTCTTTGTCCTGATGCCGGCCCTGATTCTGGTGCTGGCGATGGCGCTTCCGGCGTTCAGTGAACTCTGGGGGTGGACGGGTGAGCAGCAGCTGAAAGCAGAGTGGTGGTGGTATGCGGCGGTGGTTGGCTTCTGCGCGCTCTTCCCCGCAGGCGCCCACCTGAAGGCCCGCTTCACCAGTCGCTACACCGTGTACCAGACCGCCATCATGGCCGAGGTGGGATTCCTGAACCGTAAGAGCTCAGAGATTCGCATCGCGGACATTCGCAACATCACGGTCACGCAGTCCCTGCTGGACCGCCTGCTGCAAATTGGGGATGTCTCGTTTTCGTCGGCAGCCGGTGACCGCGAAGAGGTCGTGTTCGCCAGCGTGGTCAACCCGCTGATGCTGAAAGCCCTCGTCAAGGACCTGCAGGATATCGCGGCCGACGGTGTCGTGGACGCGAACGAGAAATCCCGCATCGACGCACATCGGGGTGAATAAGGACTGAGTCGCCGTGAACCGCGAATTCGCTGAACTTCTGGGGTACTGGATCGCCCAACAGCGACTCGCCGAAAGGCATCGCGACGCCGCGTACGCCGACGTACAGCTGTGGTTCAAGCGGTTGAAGCTCGCTCGGCAGGCAGGCGATGAGCGCCTGATGCGAGAAGCCGCCGCCCGGGCTGAAGAAGCGCGTGACCGCTTTGAGCTCGCAGGGCGGCGTGTAAAGAGCGCCGAGGTCGAGCTTGCCGCGGTCCGGGCCACAGCGCAGGCGCCCGATCGGACAGCCATCACCGAAGCGCTCCGACGCTCGCAGCATGCCATTCAGGAGTTTCAGAAGCTCGGTATTCTGCAAGCCCCTGACGAATTCGCCGACGCCCACGCAGAGCCAGCCGCTGCAGTTCGGCCGCCAGCCACGCCGTCGACGGCCCCCTCACGTCTCATGCCGCCGACCGTTCAACCGAACCGCGCTGCGACCACTGCGACTCACCCTGACGCCTTCAGGTCGGGCGTGACCGAGGCATCTGGCCCACGCGACCGTTACGCCGACCTTCCCGACGACGATCTTCTCGACATCGAACGAGAAGCCCTCGCCATGGCCGAGGAGCTGATGCGCGAGCGTGAGTCTGGTGCAAAGTCGGACGAACCGAAATGAATGCCACCGCAAGCGAAGCCGATGCCAGAAAGGCGAACCTCGCGGCGTGGGCGCGGGTCGTGTGGCAAGCGTTGACTGCAGCCGAGCCTCGTCAGCTGCGCGTGCTGCATCGTCACGATCTACCGCCTTCGTTGTTCCCGGCGATCCAGCTGGTGGTGTCGCCTGCGGACCGATGGGCGCCACTCGCTGCCTTGTGGGTGGCAGCGCGCCACGAAGAAGTGCCGCCGTCGATTCGATTGCACGCGTCACTGGAGCGCCTTCCGGGTGCGGCGTTTGAGGTCTCGGACGTCGACGCCGAGCTCCCCGACGCGCTGGACGCACCGTGGGTCGTGCTCATGGACGGTGACGCCGGGTCTCTGGCGCTCACAGCGCCTGTGACCTCTCTGGACCAGCTTCTTGCGCCCGAACCGCAATCCGGTGTTCTCTGGATTCCAACAACGCTGCCCGAGCCGATCGAACGAACGCTGGTCACCCGCGTGATTCCTCCCACGCCCGTTATCTTTGGTGGTCCTCTTGGCCTATGGCGCGGCTATTTCTCACCCGACGAGCACGGTGGCACCTTTCTTCCGGAACGCCGTGTAGATGAGCTTCCTGTGCACCGCCTGCGATTTGCCGCCGCCCTGCAGGGCTCCACGGGAGGATCAAGCCGGCGCTGCATTCCGGATTCGCAAGGCGTTTCAGAAGGTTACGCGAGTGTTCTACAAGCCGGCTGGCTGAAATCTGCCAACGACGTCTGGGCGCTACGGGTAGAGCCGCCTGCACGCTGAAGGGGCCGCGGAAACTTTTTTAGGGGGTGTGTACGATTTTTGTGCGCCGATCGTCGCGACTTGACGACGTGCATCATGACCCAAACCCCAAACCATGTGGAGGCATGATGAATACGACACCCCCCTTGGGTGGCCGCGATGGCCGCCTGTATGCTTGGTGCCTGCTGGACGCCCGTTGCCACGGAGCTCTCGCAGGAACAGGCTCGCAAGGTAACGCTGGAGCTGCAGGTAGCCGGTATCCCGGCGCAAATGAAAGGTAGCGCAGGGCAATGGACGATCCGGGTTCCCGATCTGTCGGTGCCGGCCGCCCATGCACTGCTGGTGCATCTGGTGGCCGAGCCCACCGTGGAGTCTGGCTGGTTCGCAGAGCCCGACGCCTATTCCCTGCGCGAAGAGGACCGTGAGCGGGAGCGTCTGCTCGGCCTGCTCGAGGGTTTGCCCGGTGTGGTCAGGGCCGACGTCATCACGGGTCTGCCTGATCAGCTGACCGCCACCGTGGTCGTGCATGCCGGTCACGCGTGGCACCCGGCGACCGAGGAACATATCCGGACGATCGTCCGTTCGCGGTGGCCGTTTGAGGTCGAGGTGACCGTTGTCGTGCTCGCCCTGCCCGCGGTCCCGGCGGTGCCGGTGCAGCAGGTCGGACCCTGGAATGTGGTTTCGGGTTCGGCGAGCAGCTTTCGCGCCGCGCTGCTGGGTCTCGGAGCACTCGCGCTGCTGCAGGCGGGGCTTCTGGCATGGCAACTGCGCAGACGCAGCGCGATCGCGACATCGTCCACTTCCACTGCGCCTTCGAGCCCCGAGGCATGATCATGGACACCCGAATGAAAGAGCGCGCAGCCGATGCGCGACCGGCGGAGGCGGCTTTTGTTTCGTCGCCTGTGTTACCCTCGGCCAGCCTACCGTCGGAGGCCGACGAGCCGCTGATGCTGGCGACCTCGTATTGTGTGGCGTTGGGTTTGTTTCGATGGGAGCGCGAGCGGCGCTGGGGTCTTGTGCAGGCTCATCCGGCCATGCGCGTTCGCATCGAGGCAGCCTTCGCCGACATTCGTGACCGCGCGCTGCGGCTGAGCTCGGCCGAGCATGCGGCCTCGGTTTGTGTGGAGACGTGGGCGCGCGGGCTGGCGCTGGCCACCGGCACCCCGGACGTCGCCACCACCGCCCGAGCGATGCGCACAACGGTGTGGTCGGGCGCCTGGACCGGCCATCACTGGAAAACGCTGGCGTGTTTGCGCGGTCCCATGAGCTGGCCACGGCAACGCGCGGATCGTGACGTGTCGCTGAGCCTGGCTTCCTGGCTGGAGCTGAGGCTGCAGGAGTTTCACCCCGCGGTGAGGGAGACACGATGAGCATGACACACGAGTTGAAAACCGCGACCGAAACCACCTCGGCAACTGCGGAAAACCATGCGCCGGTCTGGAACCCCGGGACGCTGACCGATACGCAGACGGCCG
>JAGWVZ010000440.1 GCA_018970625.1 Myxococcales bacterium
GCATATTCCGCCTCATCACAATGGCCTTTCTCATCGACCATAGCTCACGCTGGCGAGCCGTCAAATTTCAAGCATCCCAACCTTGCCAGTACCTGTTCGAGCCTGCGTTTTTCAAGGAACTGCCAAGTTGCTTCACGCGGACGACACAGGAGCTTCTGGGTTTGCGGCCCACCGCCTTCTGGCGCTGGTCACGAGCAAGAACGCGACCAGACAACCGACAAGCGTCCAGCGCATCCACTCCCCAAAGCGCATGTACAGGGTGGTCGTGGCACGCAGCATAGGGACATCATGCAGTAACGTCTCCGCGTCTTCGAGCGAGGTTTGTCGCACGATTCTTCCGTTTGCATCGATGAAGCAGGACACACCCGTGTTGGTAGAACGGACGAGCCAGGTGCGCTGCTCGATTGCCCGGAAGGTGGACAACGCCATGTGCAGGTATGGCTCTGCCGATTTACCAAACCATGCATCATTCGTCAGGTTCAGGATCACATCGGGTGCTCCCATGGCGTGTAGTTCCCTCCCTACTGCGGGCGCGATATCCTCGTAACAGATCATGGTTGATAGTCGGAACGGCTCTCCACCAGTCGGGTTCGGAAGTTCCATCGGGGGTTCAGGCACGCCCTGATGCATATCACCCGACTGTGGAATCAGGGCGTACACATTGAGCCCAAACGTGTGCCACAACCAGGCCCCCAGGGGCACCTGTTCACTGAACGGCATGAGAACGTTCTTGTCGTAGACATCCAGAACTCGTCCATGAGCGTCGACGAGCATGGCTGCGTTGTGAATCACCGTTGTTCGGGGCTGGCCAGAACGCCGGGGTGGCGCCTCTGCCTGTTCTTCCAGCGTAAGCGCACGAAGCATGATCACCCCCACAAGCATAGGCACCGCGAAGCCACGTTGCAGGGCAACCCGGTCGGCTGTCCGCGTGCCTGCGCGCAAGTCGGCTTCGTCAGACTCCACGAGTGCCACCTGACTGGGCGGAATCCAGGAGGTCTCGCGAGGCAGCCATGAGACCAGACGTGCCGTCCTTCTGGCATCCTCCGTCGAGCTCAGGGGCTGGACAGTGCTGGCAAATGCTCTCTCAGGGAAATATGCCGTTTCGGGCCAGAGAATGAGCTGTGCGCCCTGCTCTGCCAGCTGCGACGATAAGCGCTGATGGATCAGAAGGTTGTTGCGCGTGAGCTCGGGGTCAGCCTTCTCGTGCATGCCGATATTGGCCTCCACGAGGCCGATTCGCAAAATCGGAGCCGCTTCCTGCGCAGCGTCGAACGTGCGCATTCGCAAGACTCCCCAGACGTGCGCGACAAGGAGCACCAGTGCGATTGCGGCGAACGGTCGTAGGTTCGACGGCTTCAGGTCAGTAAGAGATGGCTTTGCCTGCCGTGATATGAGCCACCAGAGCAGGCTCAGCAAGGCGGCGTTGCCCGACAATACCAAAGCTGAAACCAGCGTAGGGCCACCGAGCTCTGCTGTCTGGGCAAGCGGCAGATTCAGGTATTGGCTGTTGCCGATGTACCACTTGAAGATCATGGGCCAGAGTGACTCGGTCACCGCAAATGTAGCGGGAAAGGCCCAGACTGGCGCCATTCCACGCCTCTGAAACCAGCGGCCTGCCGCATTCGCAAATGCAAAGGTCGCGCCCTGCTGTACGCACAGCAAAAAATAGAGCAGTCCGCATAGCCATAGCGGCATGCCTGCAAATTCAACCAGAAGCCCGACAACCCAGTAGAATCCTCCCAGATTCGTGACGACTCCAGCGACCCATCCCAGCACCGTTGCCCGCAGAACGGACTGGCCGTTCGCCGACACGTGCCACAGCGGGACAAACGCCAGAAACGCCAGAGGAAACAGGTTCCAGTTGGGAAAGCTCAGAAAGACCAGAGCTCCCGATATTGCAGATGCAAGTATTGCCCACCGTTCACTCCATGCGCGTGAAGTAAAAGTGGTGAGTCTGGTACGAACGCTAACCATGTCAGTCAGTGCCAGGTGAGGGCTGTCCAGAAGACAGATACGTGGGCGAGATGCCGGTGACGCGAAGAACTTGTGGCAGAACCCTGACCGTGACAGGGCCCTCCCCTAACGGCTCGCCGTCGATGTCTGCCCAGGCATGGCGCTCGTGTACATCGACCTGAACAATCGCGGCGCGCGCCGAAGACACCAGCCTGTGGCCGATGTGTGTCCCGCCATAGGTTCGGGCAAGTACGGGAAGCGACTGCACAAGGCTACTATGCGCAATGGCTGTGACATCGAACATGCCGTCATTCACAAGGGCTTCTGGCGCAATCATCATGCCACCACCGAAGAAACGGCCATTTGCGACAGCGACATTGCTTAGCCATCCATCAAACATGACATTGCCGTCGCAGCGAATCGTTACCCTCGGCGGTTGGTACTGCAGGAATGCCCGGACCGATGCAGAAGCGAACGCCGCTTTTCCGCCGAATCGTTTTCTGGACTCGTTCACCAGTCGGTCGACCATCCCGGCAAGACCAAAAGACGCGATGTTTAGAAATCCAACGGTCTCCGTCGTACCGCGGACAGTCACAAGCTCACATTCGCCACCGTCAATGAGCGCAACGGGTCCATTCATGCGTTCCAGCGCATTGCGAAGTGTTCGAGGACCGTTCATCAGGCGCGAGAAATCACCGCCTGTGCCAAAGGGTAGCGTCGTGAGAACAGGGACACCCTGATGGCGAACGGACATCAATCCAGTGGCAACCTGACCATGTGTTCCGTCTCCGCCCAGCGAGAGCACGCGTGTATAACCCTCGAGCACCGCTCTTCGGGCGAGTTCGGTCGCATGCCCTGAGCGTTCCGTCTTCATGACGGTGATGTCATGGCCCAGCACTTCCCGGACTTGTGCAGCTACCTGAGGTAATTCCCGGCCTGCGCGTCCGGCTGCAGCAGCTGGATTGATGATGAGTGCAGCGCGTTCATTCATGGATCGCTCCCCTGCCCCTCGCCGAAGCTGTTTCTACCACGTGGTCCTGACTCTCCGACGTCGTCAGGTGGTTATCGATGAGGGTTCGAGAGAGCCACTGGAGTGCCGGTAAGCTCAGCTGGTTCGCAAGTTCAGCTGCGCGCCGACGTGCGTGTTCATCCTGCGCCTGCGCCGCGAGCCACGCGGCGAGCTGGCGAGCGTACTCAGTAGCGACCGAGTTGGCGGGTAACTCGTTGTTTCGAACCGCGATCATCCACTGGGACAGGGCCTGTAAAGCCGTTGTGATCGCCACTTCAGACGGCGCAGAACGCGTCGCTTTCCTATTCTCTGTCCATGGAGAGAGGGCCAGAAGAACGGAGTGCGGAACGATGGATTCCCGGGCCAGAAACGACATGACTGCGAGCATCGGAGGCAGTTGGCGCTCCCTGATAGACTTGGAAATTTCGTCACCAGCTGCTCTGGCTGACTTCCACACGTGCCTAAAGTTCATTGGCTGTCCCGGTGAGCGCTGCCCGTCAGGAATGTCTCACGCCCCAGTTGAGGAAGTTGGTACTGGACATCTCGCAGGAGCAGGACGCCACACGGGTCAGCATGGTCGTCCTCGACCTGTTCGACCGCCCTGCGAAAAGCGTTGATTGATGATTCCAATGTGTCGAACACAGATATCCCCGGGACATCGTGCAACGCGGGAAGATGGCGGGCCGAAACAAGAATCGGGTGTGCGCTCGCCGCGCGGCCAAGCCCTTCGGAGAGGCGACGTCCGACAAAGTCTGCCGAGGAGGTGGCCGGACGGCGGGTGACAG
>JAGWVZ010000441.1 GCA_018970625.1 Myxococcales bacterium
CAGACTGGCGCCATGCTTGTGATAGTGACCAGATTTTGAAATAGCGCCCCCAACATGACACGAAATGACGCCATGACTTTCAAGCCCCCGTCCTTATCTGCCCGACGGATTTCGACGATCAGCTCAGCGATCGCTGCGATAATGCTGGTGTGTGGCGTTATCCTGTGTCTGGGGCCCGGGCGGTCCCTCGTATTCGGGCAACTCTCTCTTGATCGCTACATGCGGGTCGTCGATTCGGCAGACTCGGCTGTGTCTGCGGGCGATCGCGTTATCATGCTCGATGATGTCAGTATTCGAACGGCCCGAGAGGCGGTCTGGGCATTCCCCGCCCGCTCCCAATCAGGTGTTACGGCTGTCCTCGAGACCTATGGACCAGCGACTGAACGGAGTCTCAGCCGGAGCGGGATATCCGAGTTTGTGCAGGCTCTGTCAGAGGGGCGTCATCGTATCATTGCGATCGACGATCAGGTCATTGAGCCCGCTGTTGAACTCACCGAAAGCGCGGTGCAGTCACTGCTCCACGATGACGATCCTCACGTCGTACAGGTTCAGTCAGTGATTCGAATGGTTGGACCGCTCACTGCGCGTCCGGCCGAGACCAACTGGTTGTCAATTCTATGGCTATGTCTCGGCTCGGCCGGAGCTGTGACTGCACTGTTGGCTCTTCGCCGGTCGCTTCATCCGTCGAGTGGTGATTCCAGCCTGAACGGTCTGGTGGTGGATAGCGTCGCGGCGGCTGCCCTCACGGCGCTGGTCACTCAGCCTCTGGTTCCACCCGTGCTGGAAGCATGGGCGGTCGTCTCTTTTGCTCTGAGCGTTGGCTTCCGGTTCCAGTATGGAAGTGGGACCCTGCAGCGTACGCTGGTGCTTGGACCTGCCGGGGGAGCGCTGGTTTTGTATGGTATCGCCTTGGCAGGGGTGTCACAGGAGGTTATCCGACTGGCCTCCCAGGGCACGCTGGCTGTCGTGATCGTGGTCACTTCATTGCTGGCGGTGTTGTTTCGAACCTTACCGGTGGGGCAGGGGGAGCCTGACGAACGAGTGACCTCAAGGGTTCGTCGTATTGTTGCACAGGTGACCGTGGCTCTGGCTGCCACTTTGATTGTACTTGGTCTGATCACGCCGGGCCAACTACGGGTCGAATCCGCTGCGCTGGCCGGATTGGTGGTTTGTGTTGGCTCGTGGGGAGTATCGGTATGGGCACACCTGTGGGACGCCGAGGAATCTGCTGCCGGCGCCGGGCTGGATGCGCTGGCGATGCTTACACGTGCGAGCCGACTGACTGCAGGCCGCCGTGTCTCTCTGATACGCGGTAGCGCCGGGCGCTACGTGATCGTGGACGCTGTGGCGCACGTGACCGAGCCATCGCCTGGATTGCGTGCAGCGTGGGCAGATGAATCCATGTCGCTCGCACTCGACATGCTGGATGTCGAGGGAGAGATGTACCCCCGCAACCTGCACCAGTTGGGCATGGATGACGTGGGCGAGGATCCGCTTGCCGGGGTGTTCGAGCGCTTTGGCGTCCTCATGGTTCAACCGCTCCGCGTGAACGCCACAGGTGGACAATCCGTGTATCTTGCGGTGTGGGAAACAGCGTCCGCCACCGACCCACTCTCCTTCGATGGATTCGCTGCGTGGGTGAGTCGGATGCCGTGGGCTGCAGCGTTTCGCGAAACCTTGCAGATTCAGAACGTGGCATCTGCACAGCGGAATCCCGTTCTGGCGGGTAGCGGAACCGGCGGTGGTTCTACTTCGACACCGCGCGCCGAGCGTCTGACTGCCCAGCCGGATGAGAAGCCGCGGTCAACTGCAGGCGCCGTGTCGAATTCACTCTCGTCCCCTGCGCGGGTTGCGCGCCCTGCACAAGCCTCGGGTAGTGCGATTGCAATCAGCCCACGCGAGGTTCGTACCAACGCCGACGCGAAAGAGATGCGCGATTCGAGTGCCCCCGATGCTCCCCGCCGCACGGTTTCGTCGGCGAGCTCCGAAGCATGGGCTGCCGTCCTCGACCGAGCCATGTCTTCCCGATACGACTTCGACAATCCGGACGTCCTGAACGACGCCGAGTGGCGACATCTGGCGCGGTTTGCAGAGTCCAGGCTTCCATCCCTGTTGATGGGCGAGCCTGGCGTTGGCAAAGAGTTTATCGCGCGGGCCATTCATTCGCTCGCGCCAGGGCCTTCGGGAAGGTTCGCCTCACTGGACTGTGCGACACTCTCTGCATCACTCGCCGAGCTCGAGCTGCTTGGCGACGATGACACAACCGCACTCCTGACTCTGCTTGAGGGCGGGACGCTGTTGATCAAATCCGCCGGACATCTTTCGCCGCCCTGTCTGGAGCGTGTTTTGCAGCGAGCCCGGCAACTGGATGTACGATTGCTCATCGCCGAAAGGTATCAGGGCCCACCGGTCGAAATGCCTGCGACGATTCCAACGAGCATTCGGAGAGCCATCGATAGTCGCTATGTGATGTTGGCTCCGCTGAGAGAACGACGAGGGGAGATTGTTCGATATGCCCGCGTCTTTTTGCACCGCTTTGCCATGACGTACGACAAAGCAGCCACCGAGATTGAACATGACGCTGCGGTATGGCTTACGCAGTTGGACCTGGCTGCGAACTTCGCTGAACTGGAAGGGTTAATTCGGTGCGCGGTCGTTCGTTCAAACGGACCTCTGCTTCAAAGGGCTGACTTTGGACAGGCAACTGTGTCATCAGAGTCCGACGCTGACGAAGAAGGCGCGTACAGCGAGGCCGAGAAGTCCGCGATTCTTGGCGCGCTGGAGGCGTGCGATGGAAATCGGTCCGAGGCAGCACGGCGCCTTGGAGTTACGCGAGGCAAACTGCTGCGGCGCATGAAGCGCTACGGCATCGGTGCCTGACAGGCCGAATTTCAACCTTGCGTTGCGGAGTACAACCTTCCGGTTGCGCAGAACGCTTACGCACCTAGTTTGGACGACATGCGAATCATAAACTCTCTTTGCATGACTCTGCTGATGTGGGTGACTGCCTGTGGCGGCACCTCTCTTCGATACGAGCTGCCACCGCCTGTTCCACCCGAGGAGCGTAACACCGTGACGCTCGACCCCAGCGAGCAGGAACGCAACGAGGCCACTCGCTTTCTCGATGCCCGTTCCGCTGTGCTGGCATTTTATGACGCCCTCCAGCAGGCAGATTACGAGGCAGCCTTCGCACGGCTGTCCCTCGAAACTCAGCTACTGTTCGATACCTGGGCCGAGGGGGATGGTGTGACGGCCCTTCGACTTGGTCAATTGCGACAGGATGCAGAGTCCTACACCTTTGATCCGAAGGTACTCTTTGCGGTTGCGAACCCCGTGGAGTTCTCAGACGACCCGGAAGAAGGCGTCGACACAGAGAGCGCCCGCCGCAAGGAGATTCATGTTCGCGACGCCGACGGGACCTCCCGACGCATTGTCTTGATTCAGGAAGGTGACCAATGGGTGATTCACCAGCCGCGCATCCCCATGGAACGGCTGTCTCCGGTGCAGTGACGAGTCACGCGGATGACCGGGCAACGTTCGTCCAGAGAGCGACCTCTGGAAACATCGCATGGGAAGAGCACGTCGATACCATCTGGAGTCAGCAGCAGGGAGGGACGCGCATGGTGGTGCGAGCCATCGATACGCGACTGGAGGGACGACGCTGGGATTGGCTTGGCTATGCGTGCTTACTGTTCGTAGCCTGGCTGATGGTCGCAGGGTATCCGGCTGATCTCAGTTGGG
>JAGWVZ010000442.1 GCA_018970625.1 Myxococcales bacterium
ATGACCGCAACACGAGTCAGACTCTTGCCAGAGGTGTTCTTGCTCGTCGCTGGCGATGCCGAGCCGGCCGAGGCGCTCGTCGGGGCTGTTGAACGTCTGGGATGTGAGGTTCAACCCACGCTCGAGCAGCCATTCTCAGCCCTGGATGATGCGGCCAGAACGATCATGATCCACTGCCAGCGTGCTCAACGTACGCTGGGCAATCCAGAAGATGAAGGCGCGACGCCCCTCTTTTTTCATGACGACGTGCGGGTTAGCCTGAGCGCCGACGGCAGCACGGCGTTCGTCCATAATGGTCAGGTTCGTGTCGAGTTGGCTCTGGACGGCAGCCACGTCAGGTGTTCGTTTGCGTCAGAGTGGCGTGTGGATGTCGCCTTTGTGCGTACGTATGTGCCTGTTCTTTTGTGCCTTTTGCTTTGGTGTCGCGGCTACTACTATGTCCATGGCGCGCTGCTCAGTCTGCCCGGGCAGGGAACTGTCCTGCTTCTGGGCGAGTCGGGAGCTGGTAAGTCCACGACCCTGTTGGCCATGTTGCAGCATGGCGCACGCTGGTTCACCGACGATATGGCGTTTGTGGGGCCTGCCGGTGCGGGGGGTAGTGGCCTCTATGGCCTCGCCCGCGATTTTCACCTCACCGACGACACCCTGAGCGGCTTTCCAGAGCTACAGTCGCTGGTGTCGAAGGAGCCGCGATTTCGTCAGAAGTCCAGCGTCCGCGTGAGCGCATCGACACCAGCAAATCAGCGCGAGGCAGCGGCTCCCGTCACGCTGGTCGCGCTTGAGCCAAGAGGGAGTTCATTTTGCGCTCAGCCGCTGGAACAGAGCGAGATATTTCTGGTGCTGCTAAGGGCAAGTGCCTGGGGAGCGGTACCGGGGATGCCATGCATGGTCGAACATCGCGTCGCCCTGCAAAACCTGACGTGCAGGGTGCGAGGATTTCGAGTGTCGTTGCAGGAGAATTCGTTGGGTGATGTGACGGAGTTGTTGGGGCTTATCTCAACGCAACCGCTGGATTGAAGTACAGACGTGAACGTGGGTCTGTCCGGCCAGGCAACGCTAGGCAGCGCTGACAATCAACGACTGTTGCTGCAGCTCGGCCAGCAGGTCCGCGACGTCGGCGCGGGCAGTCGCGTCATCGACTGAAAACCGCGCGGTCAGCATGGAAACCAGCTCATCGAGCGTGGCGCCAGTGTCGCTGGCAAGACGGTCCCATACTGCGCGCCCTGTCGTGTTCAGTGAAAAGTAGGCATGCGTATCCAGATGAAGCAACACCGCGCTTCCATCAGGCATCGGGGTCATCAGGGAGCGCGGCTGAGGTCGATACACGGTCATGGGGAAGGCCCGGTTGGAGGGAGTTGCATGATCTCGGTGTAATCCAGCACGCCGGTCTCCATCAACGGTTGTGCGTCCACCGTGATCCACGCATGTGCGCGGAACTCACTGGTCTGATTCACCCCGACATGGACGCGGGCATCAATGCCACGTTCACGAAGTAGTCGGGCGCGAATCAGCGCTCGTGGAAGGCATGTCGTTCGGGTCAGGCGCCAGCGGTTGCACACCAGAGTGGTAATACGCTCAATGTCAGCCAGCGTCTGCATGTGGGAGCCGGAGTCCATCGTATCCCTGATGGCGGGAAGCCACTGCATGAGAGCGGCATCGACCGGGATGCGCGGATCATCCAGCCGTCGGAACAGTAGACTGGAACGCAGAAACAGCGTCCGGGTGAGCAGATGCAGGTCGCGGAGCTGAAGCGTCGAATCCATGAGCGATAGCCATCGGGGACAGTCGGATTCAGTTCGCCGTATCTGAATCGGCCTTTACAACGGCGGGACTGCCGAGGCCGGCTTCGACGTGTGAATCTTTATACCCGGGAGTCCACGCACCGGTCCAGCGCTCGCGGCGCGCCACAGGTCCTCCGACGCCGTCGGCTGTCCAGTGGGGCCGCCCGAGTGATTTCAGGCACCAGTTGCACCCCTGCATGTCCTGCTCATTCAGTGTGCCGGACGCGATGGCGGCGATTCTCCGCTGCATGAGGTCCTGAATGATGGTGACCAGCCGGGGCCAGGCTTCGAGAAATGTCTCGCGCCTGAGATCGCCGGCTACATCGGGAGGCAGTGCGGTGTTGCCCTCCCACGGGATTCCGGAGTGAACGCAGCACAGGTTGAGGCGCCCATAAATATCAACGTGGAGCTCTTCAAATTTCCATGGTGCGCACACTTCCCAGGCAGAACCGGTGGGCCAGCCGACTCCCAGTCTTATCCCCACGTTCACGATAGGACGCATGGAGTCGATCTGTTCTCTCGCCTTGCGCCACTCGTCCGGGGTCATGGAGAGCGTGCGGTCGAGCAGCGTTCCGGTCGGGTACAGGACGGAGAAGAGGATGGACTCGGCGCCAAGTCTGGCTGCCAACAGGCAGAACTCTTGAATCTGGTGCTGGTTTCGTCGGTTGACGGTGGTGGTGATCCGCAGGCGTTTGCCCATCGCACGAAGAAGCGCCGCCGCCTGAAGCACCTGCTGAAAGCTACCGGGGCCGCGAATCGCGTCATGGACGGCTTCATCGGCGCCATCAAGGCTTAATGCAGCCCCCAGAAAGGACGCCATCCAGGTGGGCTCGGCAGCGAGAGTAGCCATGAGTCTGGGCATGGTGGCGCCGTTCGAGACGATCTGCCAGGGGATGGCGCGTCTGGCGACCGCGTCCACGACGTCACCGAATCGGGCGTGCAGGGTAGGTTCACCGCCGGTGAAAATGACGTCCTGCAGCCGAACAGACTTTCGGACCTCATCGACGACCCGGGCGATCAGCTCGGGTTCAAGTTCGACGGCGTTTTTTTCGGGGTCACGCAGGCAATGGTCACAGTTGAGCTGGCAGCGGTTCGTGATGTGAAATCCGAGATGTACTGCGCTCATGACTGCCTGTGCTGATGAGCTACCGTTGTCGTGGGCTTCGGTGCCGCCGCGGCCGTCTCAGGGCGTCGTCACAGCGGAGATGCCAGTGACATCGATCTCCGATGCGTCGATCGGCGAGACGTTCGGTTGTGCGCTGGCGGGTGCGTCATTGGTCAGCGTCTCGAGCAGGGCACCGTCGGTTGCGATAGAGACAATGTCGGGCGAGCCAGAGCCACTGATTCGTCCAATGGCGAGCGCGTTTCCATGACCGAAGAAGTCAGGGTCACCGTCCTGCGACTGGCCAATGGCGGTATACCGGTCACGTGAGCGCTCCCACAGGTAGATGGTCTCATCGCCTGAGGTACGCGAGAACGCGAAGCGATTGGCATCCCAGGCGACATCAAAGCTGCCGATGATGTCAGAGCCAGACGTCACGGCGGTCACCGTTCTGCCGTCGGGAGTGGCTGCCCAGATCTCGAACACATCGGAATCGAAGCCTTCGGTGCCCGAGAAGAAGATCACATCGCCTTCGGGTGACCACACGGGGAAGTTGGCCCGCTTGTCGTCGACGATTTCTTCAAACGTGCCAGTGCTGATATCAAGCACCCAGAGCGTGGAGGCGAGTCCTGTCAAAGAGCGGCCTGTGACGGCGATCTGGTCCCCCTCGGGTGACCAGGTAAGTCCGTCGATGAGCGCGATCGCAGGAGAACCGTTGTAGCTGTCGATATCGCCGGAAGCGACGTCGAGGACGCGAACCGAGACGAAGGATTCTGAGCCGCCAGCGCCAGCCCATGCCAGCCGGGTGCCGTCGGGCGACCACGACGGCGACTCAATCAGGGCGTCGGTGTTGAAG
>JAGWVZ010000443.1 GCA_018970625.1 Myxococcales bacterium
GGCGCCCCTCCGAAGGCAGGGATGCGCCTGTACCACGTGAGTCATTATGCGGTTACCTCCGCGCCTCGTGCCACTGCTCGAAGACGGCGTCATCGAACGCGTCGTTCGCCCGCTCCTCAGTGGCAAGGAGGCTCAGGTGTATCTGGTTGAAGCCGGCGGCGAGCTTCGCGTCGCCAAAGTGTACAAAGGCGCCACCGAAAGAAGTTTCAAGAATCGCGCCGACTACACCGAAGGGCGCGCCGTTCGTAACTCCCGCGACCAGCGCGCGATGGGCAAAGGCTCACGGCACAGCAAGGAGCGCGACGAAGAGACCTGGATGGCCGCAGAAGCCGACATGATCTACAAACTCGCCTATGCCGGTGTTCGCGTACCCAAACCCTATGCCTTTGTCGAAGGCGTCCTCATCATGGAATGTGTCGAGGGCCCCGACGGAGGCCCCGCGCCACGGCTCGCCGAGTGCTCGCTCGACCCCGCCTACGCCCAGCAGGTCTTTCAGCGACTCATTCAGGAAGTCGTCAAAATGCTCTGCGCCGATGTCGTGCACGGCGACCTCTCGCCATTCAATATCCTCATTGATGCGCAAGGCCCCGTCATTATCGATTTTCCGCAATCCATTAATGCGGCCAAGAATCGTAACGCAAAAGAGATACTTTTACGGGATGTTGCAAACCTGACCACCCATTTTAAACGCGGACGCCCAGCGCACGAACTGCGTTACGCACACGAAATGTGGGCCCTGTACGAACGCGGCGAATTGCACCCTGAAACCAGACTCACCGGGCGCTTTGACCTCCCCAGACACGAAGTTGACGCCGAAAAACTGCTGCAACAAATGCTGGAGGTCGAAGAAGACGAAGTGCTGGACGTCGACGAATACGGACGCGTCAAGCGCTGAATCGACGGCCTCTGCGGTCGTTATCTCATCGTCCGAAAGGCGCTGACCCTCCACCATCATCCACTTGGCCGGGCCGTCGCGACATCGTGCCACAGGCAGGGCGGCGGTACGCCCAGACCGATGATGACATGTCAGGTCCGGGCGAACGCATTAACCGTTCAGCTTCGCCAACATGCGCTCCCGAATCGCAGCCGCGTCGCCTGCACCAGCCGACCGCTTCATGGCCTGACCCACCAGAAAGCCAATCAGCGCCTGCTTGCCCTCGCGAAAACGCTGCACTTCGTCGGGGTGCGCGGCGATGGTCGCATCCACCCAGCCATCGATGGCCGACGTGTCCGACACGCGGCGCAGCCCTTCGCGTTCCATCAACGCGGCGGGATCTCCGCCTTCCACGGCCAGCAAATCGACCAGCACTTTGGCCGACGAAGCCTGCACATCACCCGCAGCGATCAGCGCGACCAGCTCCGCCAGCGCCTCGCCCGTGAACGCGCAGGACGCAAGATCACGCTCCTTGGCTACTCGACTGATCTCATTCAGGAAAATCTTCACCACACCAGCTGTATCGGTCGACGCTTTCAGGGTTGCCTCGGCAAGAGAAGCCATCGCGCGGTCGCCCGACAACACGTCGGCGTCGTCTTCCGACAGTCCTGCCGCCTGCAAACGCGCAAACGCTGCAGCCAACTCGGCATCGCGCTCGCGCGCAATCGCCCGCTCCTGCGACCGCGTCTTTTTGGCAGGGCGATCGTCGCCTTTGGGAGCCGACGCAGCAGCGGGCCTGGTCTTCTCCATCGGCTCCTCGGCAACCGCCTGCTTCGTCCAGCTGTCCTTCAGGGTAATGATGCGATTAAATACCGGCGCTTCCGGCGTCGACAGCTTCGGGTCGACATAGAAAAATCCGGTGCGCTCGAACTGATACCGCTCCGCATCGCCATCGTGCCAATTCGGTTCCAGCCGCGCACCAGCGACAACCGTCAGCGACTCCGCATTCAGGTTGTTGCGGAAATCACCGTCACCATCGACGTCCGGCTTCTCGGTCATGAAGAGACGGTCATACAGGCGAACAGAAACCGTGCCCGCGTGCGCGTCACTCACCCAGTGCACGGTACCCTTCACCTTGCGGCCATCGCTGGACTTGCCGCCGAGCGACTCGGGGTCATAGGTGGCCTTGAGCGAAACAATGTTTCCGGCCTCGTCGCGCACCACACCCGTGCAACGAATCAGATAACCGTAACGCAGCCGCACTTCGCCATTGGGCTGCAATCGGTACCAGCCCTTCGGTGGATTCTCGTCGAAATCCGACCGGTCCATGACAATGGTGCGCGTCATGGGAACCGCACGGCTCCCCGGCTTACCAATATCTTCGGGCCAGTAGGGTGCATCAATGAACTCGGTATGACCCTCTGGCCAGTTTTCAATTTCCACGGGCAGTGGGTCCAGCACGCACAGAATTCGCGGCGCGCGGGCGTTCAGGTCGTCCCGGATACAGAACTCCAGCTTGCCCACATCCACCTGGCTATTCGCCTTGGCCACACCAATCATGTCGGCAAAAGCGCGAATCGCTTCGGGCGTAACCCCTCGGCGACGCATCCCGGAAATCGTGGGCATGCGCGGATCATCCCAGCCATCAACAATATGCTCGCGAACAAGCTGCAACAGCTTGCGCTTGCTCATCATCGTGTAACTCAGGCTCAGGCGCGCAAACTCGAACTGCTTCGGCTTCGAGGCAATGCCCGTGTGTTCAATCACCCAGTCGTAAAGGTCACGATTGTTTTCGAACTCGAGCGTACAGATGGAGTGCGTAATGTCTTCAATCGCGTCTTCCAGACAGTGCGCATAATCATACATCGGATAAATGCACCACTTGTCGCCGGTGCGATGGTGATGCGCATGACGCACCCGATACAATGCCGGGTCACGCATCAGCATATTTGCCGCTGACATATCAATTTTCGCACGCAGAATAGCACCGCCATCGGGAAATTCACCGTCGCGCATACGCCTGAACTGCTTCAGGTTTTCTTCTACCGAACGCTCCCGGTAGGGACTCGCAATACCCGGCTCCGAAATCGTGCCACGCTGCGCGCGAATCTCATCCACCGTCTGCTCATCCACATACGCCAGCCCCTTCTCAATCAACACTTCGGCCAGCTCGTACATGCGGTCAAAATAATCCGAAGCAAAATACAGATGCTCACCCCAGTCAAAACCCAGCCAGCGCACATCCGCCATAATGGATTCGACGTATTCCACTTCCTCCGTCGTGGGGTTTGTATCATCAAAGCGCATGTGGCATCGGCCACCATATTGCGCCGCCAGCCCAAAGTTCAGGCAAATACTCTTCGCGTGGCCGATGTGCAGATACCCGTTCGGCTCCGGCGGAAAACGCGTCGCCACCGTCGTGTGGCGGCCGCTCTGCAGGTCCGCATCAATAATGTCGGTGAGGAAGTTGCTCAGGCGCCGGGTACGGTCAGACATGACGAGCTGCGTGGGGCGGCGGAGCCAGCCAGCAGATGCCGACCGACTCAATCAGGATTCCATCCCCGTCAAACAGGGACCAGACCGGTCGTCCTAGCAGAATCGGGGACCGTGCCGCAAACACTCCGGTACCCAAGACCCAACAATTTGACGCACAGCGCAATGCGAGGCCAGGTCAGCGATGCCACGACAGGGGCCATAACATCGCCATCCCGATAGGCAAGCGCCAGCGCCGGTCGCCATCCGACCGCGATCCGCACGTCACCGGGATTCAACCCCTTGCTCACCGCAATGTCGTCCCTGCCCCCGTTATGTCATGCCCGCGCCACAAAGCGACGTCACGATAGAGCCTGTCGCTTCATGCCGA
>JAGWVZ010000444.1 GCA_018970625.1 Myxococcales bacterium
CGTGCAGTGCGACATCCGGCACATCGACGGCTACCAGGCCGACGAGATCCACGCCATCCACGTGATTGAGCACTTCTACCGCTACGAGGTGGTCGACATCCTCAAGCGCTGGCACGCCAACCTCAAGGACGGCGGCCTGCTGGTGCTTGAGTGCCCGGACCTAGACCGGGTGCTGGCCATGGCCAACCGCGACGACATGTTGCGCGGCCTGTTCGGCGAGTACCGCTATCAGTCGGACCTGATGACGCACCGCTGGTGCTACAGCGCAACAGAGCTCGCGGACGTGTGTCGCGAGGCAGGTTTCCGTGACGTGCAGGTGCTGCCTGCCGTCTTCCACAAACGCAGCCGCGACATGCGGATAGAGGCCCATGCAGATCATCAATCAACCTAGTGCCACCAACGGCGACGAGCAACTCTTCGTGCAGTTCTACACCGGCACCGTGCAGAACAAGCACCGGTCCGAGCAAGAGGGCCGCCCGATTTTCGACGAGGTCGACATGGTGCGTATCCAGGCGCCGGGCGACATGCTGACTGTCGTTGACCGCGAGTGTTGGGATGGCGACAAGCGCCGGTTCCCGCGGCAATGGCAGGCCTACGAGGCCAGCAAGGTGGGCCGCGACATGCAGGTCGGCACGCCCATCGACCAGTGGCCCGTCATGTCCCGCAGCCAGGCCGAGGAGCTCAAGGCGCTCAAGTTCATGACGGTGGAGAGCATTGCGCACGCCTCGGACCAGCAGCTGCAGCGCATCGGCATGGGCGGGTACGGGCTGCGCACGAAGGCGCAGGCGTATCTGCAGGCCGCGCAGGACACCGCGCTGGTGCAATCTCAGGCGGCCGAGTTGCAGCGTCGCGATGCCGAGATTCAGGACTTGCGGGCACAGATGCAGCGGCTCGCTACGGCGGTCGAGGAAAAGCGCGGTCGTGGCCGGCCGCGCAACACGGATGAGGTGGCTGCGTAATGGCGACCCTGCTGCAACTGGTGCAAGACGCCGCGACAGAACTGTCTCTGAATTCGCCCGGCGTCGTCGTCTCGTCTCAGGATCAGGACGTGCGCCAGTTGCTCGCGCTGGCCAACGCGGCCGGCTTGGATCTCGTCAAAGCTTGGAACTGGCAATGGCTGCTGAACGAATACACGTTCGTCACCACCACTGCCACCCAGTACGCACTGCCTGCCGACTACGACCGTCTGGTCAACGACGCGCAGTGGGATCGCACGTCGCGCTGGCCGGGCATCGGCCCGACCAGTTCGCAGACCTGGGCATGGCTCAAGGGGCAACTGATCGCATCCGTGCCGCGGTATCGCTTCCGCATCCTCGGCAATCAGTTCACGGTCTACCCGGCGCCCAGTTCCGGCCGCACTTACGCGTTTGAGTACGTCAGCAAGAACTGGATCGTCGGCGCCGACGGCGTGACCTACAAGTCGCGCTTCAGTGCCGACGACGACGTGCACCGGTACGACGACCGGCTGATGGTGTGCCTGCTCAAGGCCAAATACCTCGCCGCCAAGGGGCTGGACAGCACCATCGTGCAGACCGAGTTCATTGAGCGGCTGGAGCTGTGCAAGGCACACGACCAGGCCGCGCCCAAGCTCTCGCTCGGGCCGCAGATCATCGACCCGCTGCTGGGCATGCAGAACATCGTCGACGGCAACTGGACCTTGTCGCCGTAATGCTCGCGCTGCCGAAGAAGTTGCGTCCCGCTGTCAGCGTCGGCAAGACCGTGCCTGCGCCGATCAAGGGCTGGAACGCTCGAGATCCGCTCGCGGCCATGGAGGCTGACGAGGCCGTACTGTTGCGCAACTGGTGGCCGACGCCCACCAGCGTTGACGTGCGCCGCGGCGCGGTCAACCACGTCACGGGCATGACCGGCACGCCGAAAACACTGATGTCGTACTCGACGCCGGCGGGCACCAAGAAACTGTTTGCGGCGACCAACAACGCGATCTATGACGTCAGCAGCGCCGGCACCGTCGGCACGGCAGAGACGACGTCGACGATCACCTCGGACGAGTGGCAGCACGTCAACGTCACCACCTCCGGCGGGTCGTATCTGTACGCCGTCAACGGCGCGGACAAGCCGCTGCTCTACGACGGCAGCACCTGGATTCGCGTCGACGGCAGCAGCAGCCCCAACATCACGGGCGTGACGACCACCAACCTGATCCACGTCACGCTGTGGAAGAACCGCGTCTGGTTCGTCGAAAAGAACACGCTCAAGGCGTGGTACCTGCCGACGGGTGCGGTGGGTGGCGCAGCCGCAGCCATCGACCTGTCGACGCAGTGCCGGCTCGGCGGGTCGCTCATGGCCATCGGTAGCTGGACCATCGACGCGGGCGACGGTGTCGACGACTATCTGGTGTTTGTCACCACCGAGGGTGAACTGCTGGTCTACCAAGGCACCGACCCGGCCAGCGCCGCCACGTTCGCCATCCGCGGGCGCTGGGACATCGGTCGGCCCATCGGGCGCCGCTGTTTCACCAAGTTTGCTGGCGATCTGCTGCTGATCTGCCAGGACGGAGTGTTGCCGCTGTCGCGAGCGCTGCAGTCGTCCCGCGTCAATCCGCGTGTTGCGCTGACCGACCGCATACAACTGGCCATGACGGAGGCGGCGACGCTGTACAGCGCCAACTTCGGCTGGCAGCTGCAGCTATACCCCGACGCCAACATGCTCCTGCTCAACGTGCCGATCAGCACGACACAAAGCGAGCAGTACGCGATGAACACCATCACGGGGGCATGGTGCGAGTTCGACGGCTGGCACGCGGCCTGTTGGGAATACCACAACGGCGAGGTCTACTTCGCCACCAACACCAAGGTCGTCAAGGCGTGGTCGGGCCTGAGCGACATGAGCACGAACATCTCGGCTGACTGTCAGTCAGCCTTCAACTACTTCGACAGCCGTCGGCAGAAGCGCTTCACGATGGCGCGGCCCATCGTGGCCAGCACTGGCACGCCGCCACTCAGCATCGGCATCAACGTCGACTTTCAGGACAGTGCGCCGCTGGGTGTGGTCACGGCCAACGCCAGCACCGCGTCGGTGTGGGATACGGGCACGTGGGATTCTGCCGTCTGGGGCGGCGGGCAGCAGATCTATCGTTCGTGGCAGGGGCTGCGCGGAGTCGGATTTACGGCGAGCACGCGCCTGAAGTACGAGGGCACCGGCTACGAGGTGTCATGGATCTCGACCGACTACGTTTTTGAGCAGGGCGGCATTTTGTGAGGTTGACATGGCAAATCTGTTGAGCAGGGCGAAGAATGCGGTGACCGGTGGCGTCAAAGGCCTCATCATGGGTCCGGTCGGTTCGTTCGTTGAGGGCACACGCGGGCTGTTCGACATCGACAATCCATTCAAGGGTCCAGACGCCCCTCCAGCGCCTGACTACTCTGGCGAAGCCGCAGCGCAAGGCCGCGAGAACCGTGCGACCGCACTGTTCAACGCCAAACTGGCCAACCCGTTTTTCAGCAACCCTTACGGCACGCAGCGCATCGACTGGACCGGCCAGCGCACGGGCGACGCGTCGATCCCGTTCGTCAGCACCGACCTGACGCCACTCGGGCAGCAGGCATTCGACTCGCAGCAGCGGCTGTCTGCCGCCATGGGCACCGCAGCCGAGGATTCACTCGGCCGGGTCAATCAGGCCTTTGCCAACCCGTTCGAGTTCGACAGCAACCAAGCGCTCCAGGCCGGCGCCGAGGACGCCATCATGTCTCGGCTCACGCCGATCATGGAC
>JAGWVZ010000007.1 GCA_018970625.1 Myxococcales bacterium
GTGCCCGTAACCACGGTCGTATTCACGCGCGATATGTCCCAGCATCCGAAGCTGGGTGCTCGACAACAGTCCGTACGGCACCGCGACCCGCAGCATGTACGCGTGACGCTGCAGATAAAGTCCGTTCTGAAGCCGTAGTGGCCGAAACTGGTCTTCCGTGAGCTCGCCCGAAAGGCGCCGCTTCACCTGACCACGGAACTGCTCCACGCGCTCATGCACAATCTGACGGTCGATTTCGTTGTACTGATACATGCTCCAAACCGGGGCATCGGGGACACAGACAGAGAGGAATTCTAGACAGCCAGCTGCTGAAGCCAGTCTGCGGTAAGAGTGGACCGCAGCGCCACCACGTCGCCAATCACGAGCAGGGTATGGTTTCGCAGGCCGGCGTCGCGTACCTGATGGGCAAGAGTCGCCAGCGTGCCTTCCAGCACCTGTTGCTGGTCGGTCGTTGCGGCGTAAATGGCCGCTGCCGGACGGTCAGGCTCTACCCCCGCTTCCAGAAGCGTGGCGACCAGCTCGTCCAGACGGCTCAGGCCCATCAGCACAATCAGCGTGCCTCCCGCCGCTCCCAGATGATGCCAGGTGCGGCGCAGCGACTCGGGATCCTCTTTCGCCGAAAAACCGGTAACCACAGAAAAGTGAGTACTGACGCCTCGATGAGTCACAGGAATGCCAGCAGCAGCAGGGCCTGCGATCGCGCTGCTGACGCCGGGCACGACCTGCACGTCGATTCCACGCTCCACCAGGTACTCCATCTCTTCACCACCTCGGCCGAACACGAAGGGGTCACCCCCCTTCAGGCGAACCACCCGGTAGCCGTCCGCCGCCTCGCGCGCGAGCAGGGCGTTGATCACATCCTGCGAGGTTGATTTGCCGTGCGGCAGCTTACCAACATCCACGAGCCGCGCATCGCTTCGGCACAAATCCAGAATGCCGACACCCACCAGCTGGTCATAGAGCACGACATCCGCCAGCTGTAGCTCGCGCGCAGCCCGCAACGTCAGCAGATCCGGGTCGCCCGGACCGGCTCCAACCAGGACAACGCACCCCTGCCTTTCCCGAAGGTTACTCAGGCGCATGGTTCCTCCAGACAGCCCAACGCACAGCACCGCTCGGCCCGCGCGCAGTCATTTTGACAATGCAGCACCTGCTCCATCCAGCGCCGGAGCGCGTACGACGAAGCACCACTCAACTTTGGATACGCGTCGCATACGGCCCGATTCAGCCGCTCCGCACGTGCACCGAACGCCGGAAACTGCGCGAGCAGCCGCGCTCGATTCTCCCCTAAAACGTGTGCCAATTCCGCTATGGCGTCGGGCAGTGAAGCCTCAACGGACCGCCGGACCGCGATCGCCAGAGACGGACTTGCGCCCGCGGTGCTGATAGCCACCTGCACCACACCTCGCCGCACGACCGCACCTGCGTAAAAGTCACACCGGTGAGGCACATCGACCGTGTTCACCAGAATGCCGTGGTTTCGAGCATCTGCGACAACCCGTGCGTCCACGGCATCGTTGCCGGTCGCGCTGATCACCAGCCGCGCACCCGCCACATCGCCATCCTGAAAGGGGCGAGCCACATGCTCAAGCGACCCACGCAACGGGTCCCAGCTCTCATCCAGCTCAGGACTCACCACCCTCAGACGTGCGCCGCACTCCACCAGCCCCTGGGCCTTCTGCGCCCCGACAGGACCCCCGCCCACAACCACGCAAAGGTGGCCGTCCAGCTTCAGGAAAAGCGGAAACAGGGGGCGGTTGTCAGACACGTCGCTGGACACTTGCACTCTCATACCAGAACAAGGACCGCACCTCTCTAGATTGTTGACCAGAAAAGTCAACAATCGGGGCGTGGTCTCTTCGCGTCAGCTCACCCCCGCACCCTCGCAACCCGCTCCCGGGCTCCCCGCCGGCGCGCCTCCGTCTGCCAGCCGCTCAAACACCACCGTCAGGTTGTTCGCGGGCATCGCCACCGTTCGCCGGAGTACCAGCCCCATCTCCGCGGCCTGTCGCTGCACCCACTCCAGGTCGCGCACCCCCCACTCCGGGTTGCGTCGCTGAAGATCTTCGTGAAACGCGACATTTCCCTGCGCCATCCATCCGCCCTGTCGAAAGGGTCCATACACAATCAGACGCCCTCCAGCCGACAGCACACGCGAAGCACCGCGCAGCAGCGCCGCCGTCGCGCTCGCGGGTGCGATGTGGATCATGTTGGCGACATACACGACGTCCCATTCGCCAGCGGGCCACGCCTCGCTGTGAACGTCCAGCGACATGGGCGACAGCATACGCTCGTCACCGTCCGACGCTCGCCAAGCGTCGATGCTCGCCAGCGACTCCGGCAGGGGATCAGTCGGCTGCCAGGCAGACACAGGCAGCTCCCGAGAGAACCAGACCGCGTGCATCCCGGTGCCGCTTGCCACCTCCAGAACCCGCGCGCCGGCCACGACCTCCTCGCGAAGAACCTCCAGAATGGGACCTCGATTGCGTTCGCAGGCTGCTGAATACTGTCGGCTGTCCATGTCATGCTCCTGAAGCCCGGCGCGTCGACCGCGCGGTATGGACGTCCAGCACATCGGCGCACGAATCGAAACCGGGCTGTACCTTTGGCGCGGGACGCGCATCCCTCTTAAGCCCCCACTGGTTCTGCGCCAACCCGAATTTCGGAACGGCCGTTACGTACGCCCATGCTTCACTCGCACACATACGGCAGCGGTCATGACGTCTGGCTCGCCCTCCATGGCTGGGGTGGGAGCCACCTGACCTTTGCGCCGCTCGCGCCCCAGCTGCCCGAAGGCGTGCGTCTGATTGCCGTGGACATGCCGGGCTATGGCCGCTCGCCGGCAGTTGCGCAGTGGTCGATGGAGGCCTACCTCGCGCCCCTCGTTGAGCTCATCGACGCCTTGCCCGACGCGCAGTTTTCGCTCATCGGAAACTGTAGCGGAGCCATTTTCGGTTTAGAGGCCGTGCTGAGGCGACCCGAGCGATTCTCGCGCCTTGTGCTCATCGACCCTTTCGCATGGCTGCCCTGGTATTTTCGCCTTTTTCTACTGCCATTTGCAGGGCGGCTTTTCTACCTGACAGCGTTCGCGAATCCTGTCGGCCGCGTACTTGCCAACGTCGCCCTGTCCAGACACCGCAAAGAAGACGTCAGCATCACCGAGTCGTTCGCTCGCGTGGACCATGACGCCGCCCTGAAGACGCTTCGGCTGCTGTCCACGGTTTCGGGCGCCAGCACGTACCGGCAGGTCACTCACCCGGTGGCGATTCTTCGGGGAGAGCGAACCTTTGCCGCTGTTACGCAGAGCATCGCAGACTGGCTCGCCAACTGGCCACATGCGCCGGTTCATGTGGTCGCCGGAGCTGGACATTTACCCATTCTGGAAAATCCCGCCCTTGTGGCACAACTTGCCTTTCACGAGGGTTCGTTATGAAATCTGGAATTCTGGTTGTCGGTGCAGGCATGTCGGGGGCCACATGCGCCCGTCACCTGCGCGATGCCGGGTATCGCGTTGCGGTCGTGGACAAGGGACGCGGACCCGGCGGGCGTATGTCCACGCGACGAATCGATGCCGTGCGATTCGACCATGGAGCGCCGGGTTTCGCCGCTCGCTCGCCTGAGTTTCGTGAGGTCGTCGAAGGATGGATGGCTGACGGCTCCGTGGTGCCATGGCAACCCGTACCACCGGCGGTCGGCAGCTGTAATATTGAGAATCAGTATGTCGGGCGCCCTTCCATGAACCGGATTATTCAGCAGGCGCTCGACGGCCTCAGTGTTCGCTTCAATACCGCGGTGACCTCGGTGGAACATGCGGGTGGCCAGTTTCGGGTTGGTTTTCAGGGCGCGGAGTCACGTGAGTCCTATGATGCGGTAGTGGTGGCCATTCCGGCGCCGCAGGCCGCTCAGCTGCTCTCCACTTTTCCAGCGATTGCGTCCGAGCTCGGCGCTATCCAGATGCGGCCCCGCTGGGTCAGCATGGTCTCGTTCTCTCGCCCCCTCGATACCCGGCGCGAGGCTTTTGTGTGGGACAATATCGAGGGCAGTTCGCTGGGTAGTGCGTGGCGCGACAGCGCCAAGCCAGGTCGGGATGGTGGAGAATTGTGGACGCTGCAATCGACTCCCGATTTCTCGGAGGCCATGTTTGACGCGGCTCCCGATGCCATCGCCTCACGACTGCTGCGCGACTTCCGACAGAACTCGGCGCTGGAATTGCCATCCATCATCCTCAACATTGCCCATCGCTGGCGGTATGCCGTGGTGGCTAAGCCCGCCGGAAAACCCTGCGTCGTGCACGATTCATTGCCGCTGATTGCGGCGGGTGACTGGTGCCTGGGCCCTTGCGTTGAGGATGCCTGGCATAGCGGTCGCCAGGCAGCGCAGGCGATGACGGAGCTCCTGATACAACGGGTACGTACTGCATGATGGAGGTGACCGACGCCGGATTGTACTGTGCGGCGGGTAACTTCTGGGTCGACCCATGGAGACCCGTGCCGAATGCGGTGACCACACACGCGCACGCGGATCACGCAAGAGCGGGTTCGGGACAGTATTTTTCGTCGATGTCATCGGCCCCTCTTTTGCGTCACCGGCTCGGCCCCACCACGAACGTGCAGCCCATGGTGTGGCGTGAGCCGCAGCGGTTTGGTGACGTCCTCGTCAGTCTGCACCCGGCAGGACACATTCTTGGCTCGGCGCAGGTTCGAATCGAGGGCCCTGACGGGGTCTGGGTCGTTTCTGGTGACTACAAGCGAAACTACGACCCATCCTGTGAGCCTTTCGAGGTTGTTGCCTGCGATACCTTCATTACGGAGGCCACGTTTGCGCTGCCCGTGTACCGCTGGCCCGACACCCACGATGTGTGTCGTGAGATATTTGACTGGTGGATGACGTGTCGTCGTCAGGGCAGGTCGGCTGTTTTATTTTGCTACGCGCTGGGAAAAGCGCAGCGCATTCTGGCGGGGCTCACCGCGTTCACCACCGAAACCGTGTGGCTGCACGGAGCGGTCACCGCGCTGACCGCCCTGTATCGTGACGCGAATATTCCCATGCTCCCGACGAAGGCGGTGTCAGATGCCGACAAAACGTCGACATTTGCAGGCGACCTGATTCTGGCGCCTCCTTCCGCACAGGGCAGCGCATGGATGAAGCGCTTTGCCCGCGTCGAGACTGGCTTCGCGTCTGGATGGATGACGCTGCGTGGTGTGCGCCGAAGAAAAGGATACGACCGGGGATTTGTGGTGAGTGACCACGCGGACTGGAACGATCTTATTCGGACCGTCCGGGAAACCGGTGCATCCCGTGTGCTTGCCACGCACGGGAACACGAGCGTCCTGGTGCGTTATCTGTGTGAAATGGGCGTGGACGCGCAGCCGCTTCAGACCCGGTTCAGCGGTGAAGAGGGCGACGATGCGTGAGTTTGCTTCCCTGTACGACATGCTCGACAGTACCACGTCGACACTGGCGAGGGTTGCGGCCATGCGCGATTATTTCTCGCGCGTGCCGTCGCAGGATGCATCGTGGGCGTTGTGGATACTCACGGGTATGAAGCACAAACGTGCGGTATCTTCGACGCAGCTGCGTCGTTGGGCGGCCGAAGTGACTGGCATGCCCGACTGGTTATTCGAAGAAAGTTATGCCGTCGTGGGTGATCTGGCCGAGACCATCGCCTTGTTACTTGCGCGTCCGGCAACCGTCGAAACGGAAAATATTCCGCTGCATGTGTGGATGGAGGAACGCATCCCTGCGCTGTCTGCCATGGATGAGGCGGCCACGCGGGAACAGGTGGTGCGATGGTGGTCCAGCCTGCGTGGCCGCGAATTGTTCCTGCTCAACAAACTGCTTACCGGGGGCCTGCGGGTCGGTGTCGCGCGAACGCTGGTTGAGCGGGCGCTGGCCGAGCACGTCGGTGTTCCCATACCGGTGATTGCGCACCGATTAATGGGAAACTGGCGTCCGGGTGCCGTGTTCTGGCAGCAGCTCACGGCATCGGAGTCTGGCGTGCAGGAACCGTCGCAGCCTTACCCATTTTTTCTGGCTTACCCGCTGGAACAATCACCCGAGCTGCTGGGCGATGCCGCCGACTGGCAGGCAGAGTGGAAATGGGATGGAATTCGGGGGCAGCTGATTCGGCGCAACCACGAAACCTGGTTATGGTCACGTGGCGAAGAGCTCGTGACCGGGCGATTTCCAGAAATTGTCGCCGCCGCTCAGTCGTTACCCAACGGAACCGTGCTCGATGGTGAGATTCTGGCGTGGCGTGATGGCGCCCCACTGCCATTTGGTGATCTACAGCACCGGATTGGACGCACGACGGTCTCGAAAAAAATCGTCCAGCAATATCCGGTTGTTTTTCTGGCCTATGACCTGCTGGAGTGGAACGGTGTCGATATTCGCCATCAGCCATTGAATGAGCGACGGGCTGCGCTGGAACAGGCAGCCACTGAATTTTCTGCCGCCCTGAAAATCTCTCCGGTAGTTGAGGCCGGCTCATGGCATGAACGAGCGGCTCTGCGTGAGCAGTCGCGGCAGATGCGCACGGAAGGGCTCATGCTCAAGCACCGGCTGTCGCCGTATCGAAACGGACGAAAAAAGGGAGACTGGTACAAGTGGAAGGTGGAGCCCATGACGGTCGATGTGGTGATGCTGTATGCACAGGCTGGTCACGGAAAGCGCGCGAATTTATATACCGATTATACCTTTGGAGTGTGGCACGAGGGTGCCCTTACCCCCGTGGCAAAAGCCTACTCGGGGTTGACGGACGCCGAAATTGCCCGGGTGGACGAGTGGATACGGCGACATACCGTTGAGAAATACGGCCCTGTTCGCTCGGTACAGCCTCAGCTGGTATTCGAGCTTGGCTTTGAGGGGATTCAGCAATCCAGTCGTCACAGGGCTGGAATTGCCCTCCGCTTCCCACGCATATTGCGCTGGCGCCAGGACAAACCTGCCGCCGAGGCCGACACGCTGGAGTCGTTAAAGAAATGGCTCGAACCACAGGCATGAACAAGCCCACTGCACTGGAATGTATCGAGGGCTGGTTTGCCAGTCGCGGGTGGCAGCCGTTTTCGTTTCAGCGCCGGGCATGGCAGGCCTATCGGGAAGGGCGAAGTGGCATTGTGAACGTGTCCACTGGTGCAGGCAAAACCTACGCAGCGTTCATGGGCCCTCTGTCGGAGTTGATGGAGGAGGGGGCGGGCGACGGGTTGAAGGTGCTGTACGTGTCGCCACTGCGTGCCATGACACGTGACATTGAGCTGGCCATCCGCGAGCCGATCGGGGAGTTGGCGCTGCCGTTTACGGTGGAGTCGCGGACAGGGGATACGTCGTCATCGCAGCGACAAAAGCAGGGAAAAAAACTGCCCACCATCCTGGTGACGACGCCCGAATCGGCAGCTCTGCTGCTCGCTCGCGATAATGCGCCAGAAATGTTCGCCGATTTACGCTGTGTCGTGGTCGATGAATGGCACGAGCTGCTGTCTACCAAGCGCGGCACACAGGTTGAGCTGTTGCTTACCCGACTGCGCGCGCTGGCGCCGCGTGCTCGTACATGGGCGCTGTCGGCGACGATTCGCAATCTGGATGAAGCGTTGCAGGCCGCGGTGGGCATGGAGCAGAAAGGAGAGCTGGTACGGGAAGAGGTGCGCCGTGACATTCGAATAGAGACCTTGATTCCTGACCAGGTGGATGCGTTTCCATGGGCAGGGCATCTGGGTTTGCCCATGCTGCGGCGGCTGGTCGAGGCGATCGACATTTCGAGTTCGACGCTGGTGTTCACCAACGTACGCTCGCAGACAGAGCGTTGGTTTCAGGCGATTCTCGAAGCGAAACCGGAGTGGGCTCCTGTCATGGGTCTGCATCACGGTTCGCTGGACCGCGACGATCGTGAGGCCACCGAAGCCGGTCTGAAGAATGGTTCGATTCGGCTGGTCGTTTGTACGTCTTCGCTCGATCTGGGCGTCGATTTTGCAGCCGTCGAGCAGGTATTTCAGATCGGTTCGCCCAGAGGAGTGGCGCGCCTGCTGCAGCGGGCAGGGCGTTCCGGGCATCGGCCGGGTGTGCCCAGCCGTATTGTCTGTGTGCCAACACACGCGCTGGAATTAATGGAGATCGTGGCGTTACGGCGCGCTGTCGCTGGCGGTGATATGGAGGCGCGCGTGCCGTTGTCGGCACCCGTGGATGTGCTGGCGCAGCATATGGTTACCTGCGCGCTCGGCGGTGGTTTCACTCCCGAGTCACTCTATTTGCAGGTGCGGAGCGCCTACGCGTATCGCGAGCTCTCGACGACCGACTTTGGCTGGGTGCTCGACCTGATGACCCGCGGTGGACACACTCTGCAACGGTATCCGGAATTTCGGAAAATTGAGCCGGTTAACGGTGTTTTTCAGGTCACCAGTGACAAGGTCGCGCAGCTCCATCGCATGAATATTGGCACGATCGTGTCGGACTCTTCGGTTGATGTCACCTATGCCAGCGGTAAGAGTCTGGGTCATATCGAAGAGATATTTATTGGCTCCATCAAGCCGGGTGAGCGCTTCATTTTCGCGGGTAAAACACTCGAGTTGGTGAGCCATCGCGCGTTGCGCGCCGTGGTGCGTCCCGCCAGAGGTCCGGTGACCGCCGTTCCTCGCTGGGGAGGTGGCAAACTGCCCATCACCGATGTTCTCTCCCGCGCTGTGCGCGACCTGATTGCGTCGCCCGAGCTCGAGAACGAAACCGACCATGTCCTGCGCTCGGCTTCGCCGGTGATTCAGGCGCAGCGCGAATTGTCCTGCTGGCCAGATCAGGGTGAATTACTGATCGAGGTGTGTCAAACCCGGGAGGGTTGGCACCTGTTTGTGTTTCCGTTCGAGGGGCGGCTGGTACACGAGGGAATCGCAGCCCTGCTGGCGCTTCGGCTCGCCCGACTTCACAAGGCCACGTTCAGTTATTCGGTAAATGACTATGGATTTGAGCTGCTTTCTCCGGTGGCGTTTCCCTGGCTGGAATACCTGAACAGGAACCTGTTTTCTCCCCGTGAGCTGGAGCACGACACGGTCGAAACCGTGAATATGGCCGAGCTGGGGCGGTATCGGTTTCGGGAGGTGGCACGCGTGGCCATGCTTATTCCCCAGAATTTACCGGGCGCGCGAAAACCGGCGCGACAATTGTTTACGTCCTCATCGCTCATTTATGATGTATTCCGGCAATATGACCCGGCTAATCTTCTGTTGCAGCAGGCACACCGCGAAGTGCTGGAGCGAAACTTTGAACGCGGGCGACTCGAATCGACGATGGCCCGCCTTTATGCGTCCAACCTCGTGATACACAATACCGGGCGACCCAGCCCGCTGGCTTTTCCGCTCATTGTCGAACGCATTGGCGCCCGACTGTCCACTGAAGATCTGGTGGACCGCATTGACCGCATGAAGGTCGAATATACGTCGGGCGGCACGGCGAACACCACTCCTCAAAAGAGAAAGAAAGTCGAACGTACCCATGACGCGGCATCGGCCGAGTCGGGCACGTCTGAGCCGCCGGCCAGACAATACCTGCTCTCGGGCGCGCGTCTGTTGAGCGGGTAATCCTCTGTTGACACAAAAGTTCACTCGCACGGGTCTGCACGAACACTCTGGGCGCACCGCCAGAATCGTGGCTCGGCCGCCGCAAACCTTGTGCGAATCATCGATCACGCGCTAGAGCCCCTGCCGACCGACCTGTTGACGGCGTTCAGGTAACCCGCGGATCGGGCTCGACGTCAACACACCATCACCACGCCAGCGCCATGACCACCGCCGCCCTGTTATTGCTTGTTGCTACCGTTTCGTGGGGACTCTGGGGATTTGCAAACAAACAGGCGCTGGGGTTTTTACACCCTCTGGATGTGCAGTGGATTTATTACCTGCCTTATGTGGCGGCGGCGCCGATCTGTTACGTTCTGGCACGCCGTTCCGGGGTGGAGTTTGTGCCATCCCAGCCCGGTATTTTCTGGTCACTCGCAGCAGGCGTCTGTGCCGCGACCGCATTTTTCTGTTTCATGTTCGCGCTGCGCGGCATGCCGGCGTCGGGTGCGTCGGCAGTATCTTCGGCGTATCCGCTCATCACCATGGCGGTGGCGATCGCCGCCCGTCAGGAATCCTTCAGTCTCGACCGCCTGATCGGCTGTGTGTTGATCATTGGCGGGCTGGTGTGGCTGACCGTGCGCGGCTGACCGTGCACGGCTGACAGGGGTTTGTTCAGGGCGGCAGTATGCGAGCCTCGGAATGTACCCCGGGCCATGGCGGAATGCCTGCGTGCAGGCGTGTGTCGTGGGTCGGAAATGGTAGCCAGCCCTGAATTCTCGGCAGAATAAATGCCAGCAATGCGCGGGCGGCCCAATATAGTTTTCCCGTAAAGGGCACCACGGTTCTGCCTGCCATGGCGTCGGCACCGTTGGCCAGCAGACGCACACCGATGGCGCGATAGGTGCGCGCCGCGATCACAATGGCCAGCCGGGCACGCCAGGGAATCCATCGCATCCCTTCGTCGGCGCTCTGATAGTGCTGCTCGGCGCGGGCCAGCAGATCGCGCACAACCCGGGCGATGGCGTCGCGGCCTGCCACGCCTTGAATGATCGCCTCGGACGACGTGCCTGCCTCCCTGAGACGGGTCTCGGGCAGATAGACGCGGTTCATGCGGGCATCATCGGCCACATCGCGACAGATGTTTGTCAGTTGCATGGCCAGTCCCAGATCGACCGCGTGCGCCAGCGCTCTGGGGTCGCGTACGCCCAGAACGCCGCACATCATGAGGCCCACCGTGCTGGCTACCTGATAACAATACGTCAGGAGCTCGGCGTCATTCTGAATGCGCACGACACGCTGGTCGGACAGCACGCCCTGAATAAGCGCTTCGGCGACCTCGGAGGAAATGTGCGTGCGCGATGCAACCGCCATGTAGGCGGCAACGATTGGGCGGGCCGTGGTGCGACCCTGAAGCTCGTCGCGCACGAGCTGCAGATCGGTCGTGGCCTGCTCTATCGACGGCGCATCGTCGGCAAGGTCATCCACGAGCCGACAGAATGAGTACACGACCGCCGCGTCGTTTCGGCAATCGCGTGGCAGAAAATAACTGGCAAACCGAAACGTTTTCGAGCCGGCGGTCAGTCGCTCATAGCTGAGCTCCAGGGTCTGCGAAGGCGAAGTCGCCGACGGTACCAGCATGGTGGTCGAGTGGTCCGCAGGGCTGAGTGCGTGGGCCATGATTCGGTTACTGCAGCAAGGGGAGAGTTATTCTGCGGCAGCGCGTGCACCCGAGGCGTCTTCGATGGGGAGCCGCAGGTGGGATGGCAGCTCGGGCAGGGTGTGCTCGAGCACTTTGGCCGAGCAGAGCACGCCGGGCACTCCGGCGCCCGGATGTGTGCTGGCGCCGACAAAGAACAGGTTGCCGACGTCATCGGATTTGTTGTGATAGCGGAAGTAGGCGCTCTGCGTGAGGATGGGTTCAATACCAAAGGCAGCGCCATCGCGTGAGCGGAGTCGTCCCTCGAAATAGCGCGGGTCAACCGAGAATTTAACCGACAGGTTATCGGCGAGGCCGGGGAGGTGCTTTTCGAGGCTGTTCAGAATGCGGTCTTCGTATTCTGCGTGGTGATCTTCCCAGTTCAGGCCGCTCTTTTGATTGGGCACGGGCGACAGCACATAGAAGGCTTCGTGTCCTTCGGGCGCCATGCTCGCGTCGGTGCGTGTGGGGGCATGCAGATACAGCGAGAAGTCGTCGGCAAGCACGCGCTTGTTGAAGATGTCGTGCAGCAGACCTTTGTAGCGGGGCCCAAGAATAATGGTGTGGTGAGCAAGCTCAGGGAATGTCTTCTTCGCGCCAAAATAGGTGACGAAGAGGGACATGGACTGCTTCTTTCGGTTCACAACACGGTCGGTGTATTTGCGCCGGTGTTCGGGTGCGATGAGCTTCGAGTAAACCGTTGTGGGGTCGGCATTTGACACCACCAGGTCAGCTTCGAAGACGCGGCCGTCTTCGGTAATGACCGACGAGACGTGGCCGCTCTTGACCTCGATTTTCTGCACCGGGCTGTTGTACTGAATCTCGGTACCCTGCTCGGCGAGCGCGCGAACCATGCCCGACACAATGGCGCCCGTTCCGCCCATGGCGAAGTGTACGCCCCATTGACGCTCCAGCCAGTGAATGAGCGTGTAAATGGAGCTGGTATTGAAGGGGTTACCGCCGACCAGAAGCGGTTGAAAACTGAACACCTGACGCAGGCGCTCGTCTTCCATGTACTTGGAGACAAGGCCATATACCGAGCGATAATTTTCGAGGCGAAGCATGTCGGGTACGACGCGCAACATATCGGAGAGGCGATCAAATGGCACGTCGGCGAGCTTCATGTAGCCGATGTCGAAGATCTGCTGCATGTGTTTGACCATGCGCTGATAATTATCGACATCGCGCGGATTTACGTCGCGAATATTGGCCAGAAGTCGCTCTTCGTCGCCCACATAATCGAACTTCGAGCCGTCATCGAAAACGATCCGATAGAAAGGGTCGACGGGCGCGAGCGAAAAATAATCGCGCCAGTCACGACCGAAGAGCGCAAACAGCTCGTCGAACAGATACGGCGCAGTAATCACCGTGGGGCCTGCATCAAACGTATATCCGTCACGCTTGAACACGCTCGCGCGACCACCCGGCTGCTCGTTCGCCTCGAGCACGGTGACATTCCAGCCGCGCGCACGAAGACGCATGGCGGCTGCGAGGCCGCCAAATCCTGACCCGATGACGATGGCCCTGTTGTTCTGATTTTGCTGGCTCATAAGTACTGACCTTGCTGCGATAGGCGCGGAATTCGGAGAGGTTCTGAATTACGACGCGACTGGGGTGTATTGAATGGCGCACAGGTGGCCGATGGGACGCAGGCACTGCTCGAGCAGGGTGTGCGCCACGCGGTTGAGCGCGGGGTGTAGGCCAAGAACCGGCGAATGATGCACGGCGTTGGCCAGATCTTCGATGCGGGCAATGACGCGGTCCAGCGCGCCGGAATCAACAAAGGCGTCGATGGCCCACTGCACCTCGGTGGACGAGGTGGTTTCGCGCGGCGTACGCAGCAACGACAACAGACGCGTGCGGTCTTCGGGGCAGACAGCCAGATGTTCCACCACCAGCGCGCTGACTTTTCCTTCGCGCAGGTCAGAGCCACGCTCTGCACGACCTTTTTCGCCGTACAGGTCGACCACATCGTCCTGCAGCTGAAAAATCTGGCCGATCAGACGAAATGGAGCCGCCAGGTTCTCGGCATCCTGAGGACTCATGCCTGAAATCAGCGCCGCGCCCTGCACAGGCATTGCCAACAGCGCGGCGGTCTTGCCTTCCACCGTGCGCACATAGTTTTCCACGTCGAGCAGCTCGCACGGCAACAGGTCCATCTCGTCAGACTGTCCGCGGACCGTTTCGGCGGCACCGGCGGCCAACAGGCGCGAGAGCTTCCAGCGAATACTGTCGTCGATCGGTCCATGTTCGAGCGCCATAAATGGCAGCATGAGCATGAGGTCGCCAACGTTGACGGCCTGCGCGGCCCCATAGCGCGACCACACCGTCGGCTGCCCGCGCCGCAGCGTATCGCCGTCCTGCAGGTCGTCGTGCACAAGGCTCGCGTTGTGCAACATCTCGCAGGCCGCGGCCCACGCCACCCCCGCGCAGGGGCTTCCGCCGAGGGCGCGCGTGGCCCACAGCGCCAGCAGCGCCCGAATGCGCTTTCCACCGGTGGCCAGGTGATCCTGTACCATGACCGTAATACGATGCTGACTGTCTCCCGCGGCCAGCTCATTCATCAGCTGTTCGACGCGTTCCATCTGGTCGGGCAGCTGAAGCACCTCGCCTTTTCGCGAGCGCGTGCCTGCACTCTCCGCGAGGTCAACTGGTCTGTGGGCCGTGTCGTTCATGGTCTTCAGCATCATAGCAGGGCGAAGTGACCCCCTAGTGATTCACAAACCTGTTCAAAAGATGCGGGGCGTCACGGACTTTCTGCGCGATTTGAACAGGTTTTTTGTTGAGCCCCCCTTGACAGCGATCTGTCAGCGGTCGGTGAACCACCGGGCGGCCAGGCCCCAGCCCGAGGGTCCCGCCCCCGCCCGGGTGAGTCGCCAGCGGATGGAACCCGGGACCGCCCTGTAAAAATCCAGCATGAGTTCAGCCAGTTGCCTGTCGCTGAGGTCAAAGCGCATGTAGCGCAGCGCACGCTCGGCGTCCTGCTCGAAGAAGTGCAGGAAGAACTCTCCCAGCTCTGCAGCGTTCATCTGCAACAACACGTCCATGCCGAACCGGTACAGCCGCCACGCGCGGCGCCGTTCGCGCGGCCAGACCTGCTGCCACAGAAGCGTCTGCCTCGCGCTGGCGGACAAGGGCGTCGCCAGCAGCTCGGCTATTGCGGGTGCGGCCTGATGGGCCCATCGGACGGTGTGACCAATGGAATAGCCACTGGCCGGGTGCACCATACCCGCCGCGGCTCCCCATGCCAGGGCAGGCTGCGCAGCGGTCGGGAGCGCCTGACCCATCGCGATCACGCAGCGCTCGTGGTGAAGCTGCTCGCGGTCGTCGAGCCCCCAGGTGCGCAGGCGCATTTGCAGGCGCGCGCGCAGCTCCTCGGGGGGTGTCATGGGGTTGCCTACCAGCACCGTCTCTTCCACAAAAACCGTGTCCGGACCGGTAGGAAGCGCGTAAATAAACGTTGGAGGCCACTCGGTAACGCCTTCGGCGGCCGGTCGAAAGTCCATGAGCGCCATGTCGGCGTTGTGCAACGGCAGGTCGCCTGCCGAGGCGCGAATGGTTGTTCCCCATGCTGTCTGAAATCCGGGCGCGGGCGAGCGCTCGCGCGCGATCCTCACGCTGGGTCCTCCCGAGGCATCCACAAACAGGTCGGCCGTTTCTTCAGAGCCATCATCCAGCGTGCAGCAGACTGTTCCGCCAGCACGCGACTCCATGCCGACGACCTGCCGCGACATCAATGAACCACCGAGCGCTTCGAACTCGGCGCGCCACTGCGACTGTAGCGACGCGTTCGGGAGCATGTGGTAGGTCGACGGCACGACGTACTGCCGGCCGTCTGTGCCGATGATGGCGGGGCGTTCCCAGCGAAGTCCCTGCTGGCCGGCCGCACCAAACCACGGCAGGTCGTCGGCCCAGATGCCATAATTATTTGTCCACAGCGCATCTGCGCGAGAGTCGAAACATCTTACGCGAAGGCCTGAACGGGCCAGGGTAACTGCCAGAGCCAATCCAGCCGGTCCAGCGCCGGCAATCACCACTCTCCGTGACGTTGTCATTGTCTGCCTCGCGCTGCGTGCGCGCTGTCGGGCAACCTATTCAGTCTGTGAACCTGCATGATTTCGCTTTCTGCTCCCGATATGCCTCGCGCAACGCTCGCCATGAGCGCTCCGGGCGGCTTCGTGTGGTGGTATGTCGATATGCTGGATGCGCAAGGCAACGGCGTGGTGCTGATCTGGTCGTACGGCCTGCCATTTCTGCCCGGTTATACTCAGGCCGCGCGGTCGGGGCAGGCGCCGTCGGCGCAACAGCGCCCTTCGCTGAACGTGGTTGTCTATCAGCGGGCGCGCGTCGTCTATTACTCGCTGCAGGAGTTTGATGCGAGTCAGTCGGGGTATTGTGCGGCCCGTGAAGAGTGGACTTTCGGCCGCACGAGGATTTGGCAGCATCAGGAGTCGGGTCGGCGCACGGTCGAGCTGTTGCTGGATGTGGACTCCCTGCCCGGTGAGCCGCCGCTGACCGGGCATATTCGGGTGCAGGGTGTGGTTCGCGAGTCGGCGACATGGACGGGGGCGGTGGATCCGGGGCACGACTGGAGTCCGGTGCTGACCGATGCGCACGCGACGGGCGAGCTTCGGTGTGGCCACCGGGTGTGGTGTGTGGACGCCCCCGCCTACCATGATCGAAATGCCAGCCCGGTGCATGTCGATGCGCTCGGGATTTCGGACTGGGCATGGGGACGGTACCGTGTCGGCGAGCTGACCCACATTTATTATCTGGTCACCCCGCGCGATGCCGCGCAGTCGCCGGTCGCGATGTATGTCGTTCTGTATCCCGATGGGCGTTCCACTGTGCAGCACGCACAGGTCGCACGCACTCGCCATTGGCTCGATGTATTTGGCATGTGGTGGCCCCGGCAGATTGAACTCACGGTGGATGGCCGACCCATTTTGAAAATTCGCCACCGCGCGCTCGTCGATCGCAGTTTCTTTTACCTTCGCTCTGCAACGGAAGCCGAATTACCCGACGGCCAGACTTTCGCCGGGTGGTCTGAATTTCTGCGGCCCGATCGGGTGGACCTGACGGTCTATCGCTGGCTGGTCAACATGGCGGTGCATCGTGTAAATGGCCCGAACTCCATGTGGCTCGCGCTGTTTTCTGGTCCTCATGACGGGCGTATCGCCCGGCTCTTCAGGCAATGGGGCAGGGCGGCAGGCACGTTGACCGGGCGGACGACGACTCCGGCGCTGCCGCCCGCTGGGCAGGGGGTGCACGAATGAGCGCTCTCGCCGGGTCGATCGCAGCCGTGTTGACGGTGCCTTCCCTGATGTCGCTGTCACTGACGGCCTTCAATCTTCTGGTGTGGCCGCGAGGCCGGCAGAGCAACGCATCGCTGCCTTCGGTATCGGTGCTGATACCAGCTCGCAACGAGGAGCGCTGTATCGAAGCGACGGTGCGTTCGGTGATGCAGAACGCCGACGACCTTCTGGAATGTATTGTCTGCGATGACGGCTCGACCGACGCGACGCCGCAAATTCTGGCGGCGCTGGCGCATGAATTTCCGAAATTACGCGTGATTCAGGGCATTGGTCTCCCGCCGGGCTGGGTGGGTAAACCCCATGCCTGCCACCGACTGTCGATGCAGGCAGCCGGCGAGTGGCTGCTGTTTCTGGATGCCGATACGCGCCTTCAGGCCGGAGGGATTCGCCGCGCTGCGGATGTCATGGCACAGTATCGTGCCGATGTCCTGTCGGTGGTGCCGCATCAGGAAATGGTGACGCGCGCCGAGCAGCTCGTGATGCCGATGTTGCTGGCCACCTATACCAGCTGGTTACCTTTGCCATTGATCTGGCTCTCACAGGACCCCCGTTTTCTGGCCGCCATGGGTCAGTTTCTGCTGGTTCGGCGTGCGGCCTACACCACCATGGGTGGATTTGAGTCGGTAAAGGCCGAGGTCGTTGACGATATGGCCTTTTGTCGAAATGCGAAACGTGCCGGGCTGCGCATGGTATTTGCAGATGGAACTCATATGGCCCGTTGCCGCATGTACACAGGCTGGCAGGAAATTCGCGACGGGTTTTCCAAGAATTTGTACGAGGGAATTGGTGCCAGCCTGACGGGTCTGCTGGTCGTGAGCGGACTTTATTTTTCTGCGTTTGTTTTGCCATGGCTGCTGCTTGCAGCTGGCTGTCTGGGGTTGATTTCCGGCATTTTCACGCTGGCGGGCGCGGTGGGTGTATTGGCGTCTCTTGCGATGCGCGTACTGCTTGGACTGCGCATGGGATTCTCGTTGTGGTCGGTGTTTTTTCACCCGCTGGCCACGCTGGCGTTTCTGTCGATTGCCTGGCGGTCGTGGTCGTGGAGCCGCCGTGGAGCGATTGTCTGGAGTGGCCGCGTGTATGCCTCGCGCGCGCAGCGTACGGGGGCGGCATGACCCGTTTGCCAGCGAGCGCACCTGAACGGGCTGCCGAAACGGCGGCTTCTGTTCCTTCGTCGGTGGACGTCGTCATCATCGGCGCCGGGATTGGTGGGCTCTCGGCTGCGATTGTCGCGGGTGCTGCAGGGCTTCGGGTGCTGGTGGTAGACCGCCTGACGACACCGGGTGGAAAGTGCAACATCGCGGTCCACGAGGGCGTTGAATTCGACACCGGGCCCAGCGTCATCACACTGACGGCCGAGCTGGATGCGGTGTTTCGGGCAGCGGGCACAACGCTGGGTGAGCAGGTCACGGTATTCGAACCGGCCCCGGCGTTTCGCTATCACTGGCCGGACAGCACGGTGCTGGATATCTTTGCGCGGTGGTCAGAGAGTCTGGCCTCGATTCGTGACACGCTGGGTGAGTCGGCCGCTGACGATGCCCGGCGATACGCGTCGTATGCCGAGCGTATCTGGAACGCTGCTGCACCGCATTTTGTGCGTGGGCCTGCCCCCACACCGCTTACGATGGCTGGCCTGGCGCTCCGGCATCCGGGCGCGGTGCTGGCGATTGACCCGTTTTCACGTATGCAGGGCGGAATCGAACGCCGGGTAAAATCTCCACATTTACGCGATTTATTTTCGCGGTATGCCACCTATAACGGCTCGGACGTTCGCACGGCGCCGGCCACCCTGAACTGCATTGCCCATGTGGAGTTGGGTCTTGGCGGATTTGGGGTGCAGGGCGGCATGTACGAGCTGGTGCGCGCCATGGTGCGGGTTGCCACTCAGGCGGGCGTAGCGTTTGCACTGGGTACCGGTGTATCACGTATTGTCACTCAGCAGGGGCGTGTGGTTGGCGTAACGCTCGAAAATGGCACGACGATCAGCGCCGGCAGTGTTGTCTCCAATGTGGATGGTGCCCATCTGCAGCGCCTTCTGGGCAAGTCGATTCGGCGGAAGGGCACTCCTTCGATGTCGGGCTATAACCTTCTGGTGCGCGCTCGTCGGCGTCATGACCGCCCTGCACACGCCGTGCTTTTTGCGGCGAACTATGGGAATGAGTTTCGCGATATTTTCGATCGGTCGCGCCCGCCGGAAGAGCCCACCGTGTATCTTTGTGCACAGGAGAAGGCACATCGCCGTTCGGGCTGGACTGACCACGAGCCGTTATTCGTGATGGCGAATACGCCCGCCCGCGACCCCTCGGAGTGGTCGGCAACGACGTGGCAGGAGTTGAAGGCGACTGTGTGGCGTCGATTGCTGGAAGCGGGCCTGATAGATGCGGACGATACGGTGGTCTGGGAACGGAATGCCGTGGGGCTGGCCGAGCAGTTTCCCGATTCTCTGGGGAGCATTTATGGCGCTGCGTCGAATGACCCGATGGCGGCGTTTCGACGGCTTCCCAATCGGGATCCGCGCGTGCGCGGCCTTTTTCACGCAGGCGGGAGTGCGCATCCGGGTGGCGGCGTGCCCCTGTGTGCCATGAGTGGGCGTGCTGCAGCCGAGCAGCTGATCGCCGAGCGGTCGCGGTCGTCGGCGAGCCGACGATTGCCGGCGGGAGGTGCGATATGAACGATTTGCCACAGCCTGGGCAACCAGGGGTAAATGGGTCGTGGGGGCCTGTGGTGGCGTTGTCGTTCGTGTCGCTGTGGGGAGTTTCGCTGGCGATGTTGCTCTGCGTGCTGCCCGACGCATGGGTGCTCTCGTGGTTGACGCCCGCGCTGAGCCTCTGGATGACGCTGCTATACACCGGGCTTTTTATTACGGCTCACGACGCCATGCACGGCACCGTATGGCCGGGAAACCGCCGGGCCAACGACTGGATGGGGCGCATTGCCGTGGGCCTGTATGCGCTGTTTCCCTATCGGCAGATGGTGCTGGAGCATCGCCGACATCATCAACACCCGGCGAGTCTGTCTGACCCGGACTGGCACGATGGTCAGCATGACTCTCTATGGCGGTGGTACCTGAATTTTGTGTTGCACTACGTGACGTGGAAGCAGGTAGTGGGTATGGCGCTGGTATTCAATGTGCTGTCCCATGTGGCGGGCATTGCGGAATCCCGGCTGTTGCTGTTCTGGGTTGTTCCTTCTCTGTTGAGCACGATGCAATTATTTTATTTCGGCACCTGGCTACCGCACCGTGAAGCGGCGCCCGCGTTTGTCGATGAACATCGGGCGCGCAGCAACGAATGGCCGGTGTGGTTGTCGTTTCTGACCTGTTATCATTTCGGTTATCACTGGGAACATCACCGATTTCCATCTGTCCCGTGGTGGCATTTACCGGCCGTTCGACAGGCAACCCTTGCGCTGTCGGGTGCGCAGCACGTCAGCCACGGCGACAACGTGTTCCTTTCGGAATCGGTGCGCGAATCCGGAGCGGTGTCTTCCTCGAACCCGAGCCTGTCAAACTCGAACTGACCTTTGTGAACGTCATGCGAAATGTAGCGACCGTTATCCTGGCTCTTGCATGTCTGGGCGCGCCCACAGCGTGGCCACAGAACACCGTGGAAGGCATGTTGAGCTCGGCATCGACCATGGGGGCTTCGGCCTGGGTGGCAGCCGGCACAGCGGCACCATCGATTCCCGAGCCTGCGTTCGAGGGTCCGGCGCTCGATGGTACATGGGGGCAGGTGTTCGTCACCACGACCGAGACACGCGTGCCGGTGCTGGGCACTATTCGTTCTGTGACCACCGCCCTGCTGGTGATGGAGGTGACGCAGGACCAGGATTGGGTGCAGATTTCGCGATCGGTGTGTGCAATCGACGTGGACAGTGGCACGGCGGTCGTCAATACCACCATTCCAGCGGCGTTTGTGCGTGCGATTCCCGAGAGCCGGTCCACGGTGCAGCTTGTGGAGCGCGATGCCGAGTGGACACTGAGCGGTTGGAGTTTGACGGAGGTGGTCGGAATGGCGCTTGACCAGCCATCGACCGAGATGTTGCCGACCTCGGCCGACGACCCGCGCGTGACGGACGCCGACGGGGACGGTCATCCGGGCGTGACGGTGCAGGTGCGCGGGATTGTGCGCGGTGAAGTGTATGTGGCGCAGCGTGGAATCAGTACACTCTCGACCACCGTGGTAGACGAAAATACGATCGACGGTCAGGTGAACTGGTCGGCGCAGCAGGTGGTTCTGGGAGCGAGCAATCGCATGCTGCTGGGCGAGAATGATGCGCGCCCCTCAAGCCGCGGCAATTATTTTTCTTCGCGGCGTGTGACCGACGGCATGGGCTGCACAGAGCTGCGCAGTCGGTCAGAGGAATTGCTGGGTGTGAGTTTCTGAGTGTGCTTCGGTTCAGGGGGCCAACTGCACGGTTGCCCACAGCGGCAGGTGATCGCTGAGTTCACCGCACTCTTCGACCGAACAAATGCGTGGTTCCGCAAACCAGGGGCCATCTCCCAGAAGCAGGTCAAGCACCAGTCCGCCACGTGTGGCGCGGTTGCCCATGAAGCTGGCGTGGGCATCTACAAACCCCCGGGTCAGAAATTCTCCGATGGTGGGGTCTGCGGCGGTGCCCTGCAGGATATCGAGCCAATACAGCGAGGCATTGGTGTCGCCGCCTACGATGGCCCGGTGGGGGCTTAGCAACGCAAGTTCGGCGGTTTCGCGCGCCTGCGCGATCTGGGTTTCGCGGTGCTGCGGATTGGATTCGTAGTGCAGCGTCACCAGATGAAGGTAATGGTCGCCGATTTGGGTATCGGCCCACAGCAGCACGCGGCCTCCGAGCCGGGGCTCTCCTTCGGTGCCGCGTTCTTCGGGTGGTGTGTACCACGTGATGTTTTGCTCGTGGAATTTCCAGCCGACATTGCCAAGAGGCCAGCGCGAAAGGATTGCGTTGCCATGCTCGCAGGTGGCCTCGATGGTGCCTCCGGCGCCTCCGGGCCGCGGTAATTCAACAAACTCTGTGGCAAATACGTAGTGCATCCGTAGCGCGACGGCGATCTCTCGCGTGATATCGCGGCTACCAGAGCGTGAGCAGCCGCGGTCAACCTCTGAGAGCAGAAGAATATCGGGCTGGTCTTCGGCCGGTAGTTGCGCGAACCAGGCTAATTGTGCGTCGATTTGCTGCCCACGCTCCATGTTCCAGACCATGACGCGCACAGATTCCGGCGTCTCGAGGTCTTCGGGCGCAAACGAGCCCCCCTCGAGCTCACAGTCGATATTGACGGGATCCATTTGCTCATCGGGCCGCAAAGAGGCGTCGGCGCACAGTCGCTCGGCGGTCACGTCGGGAGTGGTCTCGCGACCTTGAAAAGGGACCCATGTCACGGCGTCAGCGACATCGGCTGGCGCCGCATCGGCATGGGTGTCGATCGTGGCGTCGCCTGCGTCTGCCGAACTGTCAGCCTGTTCGGCATCGACGTCTTCTGCGGCGGTTGATGGCTGGAGATTCGAGGCCTCACCGGCGCACGCGATGGCGCAGGCAGCGACCAGTACAGGCATAACAGAGTGCAGGCGCAGCATGGTAACCTCTCTGGAGTAGAATGCGGAGGGCTTCCCTGATGAACGTGTCGCG
>JAGWVZ010000445.1 GCA_018970625.1 Myxococcales bacterium
CGTCCGATCCGGCAACCGCACTGCCGGTCGCACGCGGCGGCGGGCGATCCGGGAGGGCGTTGCGATTCGAGTTGCCCTGTTCATCGGCGTCGCGGCGGCTGCACCAGATGGCGGCGCTGGTGCATCACACGTGGCGCCCCTCGTGTGTGTCCCACTTTTGGCTTGCGCTCACTTGACCGACCGGCAGGCGTTGAATAAAGGCCGCCCCATCAGGCCCACAGGATCAGGAATCCGCGATGTCCAAGACCTCTATCGACCACGAGAACCTCAAGATCGATGCGCCGCATCGTGTGGGTACCTCCAATGAGCACCTGCGCGTCGATGACGGCGTGGTGGTCGTCGTGACGCAGGCCTGGGGGCCCGACAAGGAGTCACTCGTCGGCGTGTCCGACGTGACCTTCGACGGCTATTCGGCTGTCACCCTGCTGGTTCAGGCTGACGGTCGCGAGGGCCTGGTGCATCTGTCACCTTTCCACGGTGACCGTCGCAAAGCGGGCTTTCTGGACATTCCGGTCGGTACGCGGTGCACCTTGCTGTGCCCGGTTAGCCGCAAGCCTCTGGATCGCGTCGGCCCCGTCGGTGGCGGCAGCCCCGGCGATTATTGCGCGATTTACCTGACGCCAAGGCTCAGCGAAGGCGAGATGGTGTGCATCAGCGACATCTGGGGCGACTATCACTCTCGCATTGTAGATAACTTCGAGCTGATCTCCTCCTGGGCGGCACAGGAAACGCCCGAGACGTGAACCAGCGCAGGTCCGTCGAAACGACTCGCCACTGGCCTTCCAGCGTGGCAGGCCGGGGTCTGAATGCGGTTACAGCGGTGGCGCTCACGTGGGTAGTTGGGTGTACGGGCGCAGCGGCACGGCCGGATTATCCGCTGGAGGGCTCGGACTCCGCGTTGTTCGACGTGGCAACGCCCGAAGCGGACGCTTCGGCCACGATTCCAGCGCGAGCGGTTGCGCGGGCTGCCGCCCTGCCCATGCGGGCCGAGGCGTGGCCGCGTCGTCTGAGTGGTGAACCCGATGCGATTGCAGCCCCTGCCTCGACGACGCTCGGGTTTGAATCATCGCCCGAAGCGCGGTTTCCATGGGTGTTTGTGGTCGGGCTGCCAGATGGTCCATGGCGTGTGGCTGCGGTGGCCATGTATGGGGTGGATGATGCGCGGCTGGTTCGCGATTTTTCAATTCTGACCTTCGCGGGCGAGCTGGTGCTTGACCGGTCGGCTTACTCGCAGTTTCTGCAGTTGTCGGAGCGGGTGGGTTCGGCGACGTTGCAGCGGGCGACGGGCTGGCAGCTGTTTGAGTTTCCGCAGCCTATGGACGCGTCGTTTGTAACGTTGCGGGCCCTTTCGAACCACGGGGCCGACACGACCGGTCTGGGGGCAGTTCGGCTGCTGGACCCGGAGATGCTGGACGCGTTTCGAGCCGCATACCCGGACGTGCAACCGGTGGTGCTGCGCTTTGAGGAGCGTTCGGGCCCGCTGGACGGGCTTATCTTGCCGACGCCCGACGATGAAGGTTCGGGTGCGCCACGATTTGAGTTTCCCGAGACGGGAATCGACGTGTTCCATGGTGAGACGGACTGATTCCGTGGTATGGGCGGCGTTGTCGCGACGTACGAACGATCTCCGCTTCCCGTGTATCTCCGATGGTTGACACTCGTTTGCTGAAGCAACTGGCTGATTTACTGCCTGACCTGTGGCCTGCGCACGAGCTTCTGGTGTGGGATCAGGCGTCTTCGTATGACCTGATTCACGTTCAGGGTCGGGGCGATCGGCTGCACGGGTTGACGCTGGTGACGGATGAACACGATCTGGCACGTGCCAGCGAGCAGTCGCAGGGGGCGTGCAACTGGTACTGGGTGGTGGTGAGCCCCGAGACTTCGGTGACGGTGCGGGCTTCGGTTCAGGAGCGTCGGGCCGAGTGGAGAGCGGGGGTGCTGGAGTGGCGAGACGGTGGGCTGCACAAGCTGCATCAGGCGCCGCCGCGCCCGGGCATATTTGTGACGAAGTACCCCGATTTGCGCGCCGAGTGGCGCAAGATTTCGAGTTGGTGATGCAATCGACACGCGAGTTTTTCGACGAAATGGCCTTGACCTACGACCAGGATCTTCTGGCGGTGGGCTGGGATCCGCTGGCCCTGATTCGGCGCTGGCCGCTGGTGATAGGTCCGGGCGAGCGCCTGCTGGATGTCGGTTGTGGCACAGGCGCGGTGCTGGAGTTGTTCGTAGGTGCCGACCGGGAGCTGGCCGGCATGGACCTGTCGCCGGAGATGTTGCGGCTGGCGCGCAGAAAACGTCGGGGGTTGCGCGAGGCGCGCCTTGAGGCTGCGTCCGCGGCGGGTGCCTGGCCGTTCGAGGACCAGTCGTTTGACGTTATTGTAGCGCTCGCGATGCTGGAGTTTGTGCCCGAGCTTGATGAGACGCTCGACGAGCTGTGGCGTGTGCTGCGCCCGGGTGGTACGGCGCTGGTTTCGGTCGAGGATCGGGTGGACTGGGGCGGTACCGAGCGCCCCGGGACAGAGCTGCGGTACGGTGGATTCCCGCTCTGGCGCCGGTCGTGGGACGATGTACGGCTGTGCATCCCGCCGGGACTTGACGTGGTGCGCTGCGAGCGGGTGCCGGGTTACACGGTGCTGGAAGAGGGGTTCACCACGGCCTACTGGATCGTCGAGTTGCGCCGAAACGACTGGTACCCTGATGCAGAATCGGGTGTGTCGGACGACTCGGAAGACGACTCCCTGGACGACTGAGCCGCGTTCGCGGGTGACAGGGGTGGGATGCGTGTGGTAGGCGGCCGGCCCCTGTATGGAAAGTAATACACACATGGCCTCATTTCGGGCTTCCGTTCTGGTGATGGCGACAGGGTTCGCGGCCGCGTGCGGTTCCGGCGGCCCAGAGGCGAACCCCGCTGCCATCGAAGGCTCGTCGGTACCGACGTCGGCGGTCGACGACGTCGAGGATGGGAGTCAGAGCGCTGCGGCCAGTGGGTCTGCCGAGGGCAGTACACCGATATTGGTCGAGGGTTCGGGCAGCTCGGCCGCATTCGTGGTTCCGGACTACGCCGCTGCCGAACGAACGTTCACGCTGGGTGGGGCGGCCACGAATCAACAGGTGGGCGTGGTGCAGTGGGAGTTCCCCGATGGCAGCGTCGAGGCACCGGTCGAGGTGGTGGCGCGTGTTCACGCTCGGCCGGCCGATTCACCGCGTCCTGCGCCGGCCGGTGTCGTGTTGCTGTCGTTTTCCGCTGAGCCATGGAATCCTCCGCTGCAGCAGAACGTGGTGGTTCGCATGCCGGTGCCTGAGGGAGTTCCGCCCGGAACCATGCTGGAGCTGCTGGCGTGGCAGCCGTCGATGCGGGCCTACATGGTGGTGGCGACGGGCATGCGCGAGGCCGAAACGGGTCTGGTGAGCTTTGGGGTGCGCCAGATGGGCGACTTCGTGCTTCGCGCACAGCCGACGCAACGCACTGAATTTGCAGGGCGTTGCCCAGACCGACGCATCCCGTTGGGCCACTCGTGGCCGGGTTCGCCCGAAGACGAGACGGTAGGTATGGTCGAGGTCGAGGACCGGCTACCGCGTGAGCTGGCGTTTAACGTGCTGACGGATTTCCGGTTGATTCGGAGCGACAGCGCGGTCGAGTTCAAGAACGAGGAGGTGCGCGACACTGGCGCTACCCGCGCCGACGACCGCGACCATCAGGACGAAGACTTCATGATGG
>JAGWVZ010000446.1 GCA_018970625.1 Myxococcales bacterium
GGGAGAGCTCCTGCCTTACAAGCAGGCGGTCGTAGGTTCGACCCCTACTGCGCCCATCCAGTTGCCGAATAGTGAAAGCCGCCGCCCTGCTCGGGTTGGCGGCTTTTGTGTTTGTGCGGCGTGGGTATCGAAGCGACGCGACTGGCATTCGGTCCAGCGGCCGATGCGTTCAGGAGTCCGGGTGCGGGTACGCAACGCCCTGAAAACCATGCGCTTTCGTTACAGTGAACCCAAGATACGGGTGGTGATCTCGGCGGTCAGCGGCTCCCAGGCGCCCGTGAACAGATGGTCGGCCGCCGGCGCAAAACGCTGGAACGGCACGCCATGGTCATGAAGCTCACGGCTCAGCTCGTCGAGCGGGTACCAGCGGTCTTCTGTCGCGAGCCAGGCCGTGATGTGCTGCCGTAGCCCATTGCCGAGCGGCCAGAGGCGATATCCGGGAAGGAACACCTCTCGCGCGAACGACGCGAAGGAGGGCAGCTGAATGGTTCCGGTGGTGGGTACCTCGAGAGCGCTCAGGGTTGCGCTCAGCGTGTCTGTTGCGTCCAGCCAGTCAGGTGAAGACAGCGTGCGTTGCACCGCCGCTGCATGCTGCTCGGACGTCTGAAACAGGCGGATGAACGACTGAATTCGCCCGGTTTCGTACATGAAATGCAGGCTGCGGCGACTGTCGGCAATGGGAGAGACCCAGAAAAGGTGCCGCAGCTGCAAGCGGTGGAAAGCACGCAGCAGGCCATAGCAGCCCATGGAGTGGCCTACCCCGAAGCGCGGTCCGGGCGGTAACTGCTCGACCACCTGTGCCAGCGCTTCGATGCTGTGTTCAAACGAGAAAGGGCCCGGGGTGCTGCCATGGCCCCCCGGATTGAAGCACACCACGCTGATGCCCGACTGTTCCAGCAGGGAAAAGTCGAGGGTGTAGCGGGTGGCGTCACCACCGCCGCAAGGCCAGAGCACGAGCGTGGCGCGGTGCTGGGGCGCACGGTGAATCTGGTACTGATAGAGTTGGGACAACGGTAGCATGGTGGGGCCAGCGTCGGGGAAGTGCCAAAAATGCGAAAGGCCCCGCAGCACAAACTACGGGGCCTTTACCAAGCGGGGCGGACGGGGCTCGAACCCGCGACCTCCGGCGTGACAGGCCGGCATTCTAACCGACTGAACTACCACCCCGAACAGGGCGTGCGCGGTTTAGCGAAAGTCGAAGGACCGCGTCAACCGATTTTTGCCGTCCGGAGCCGGAATTTTCACTCCTGAGGCTACGGACGTGGACACGTCCCGGGCGCGACCACGCCATCAAAGCCGAGGAAGCTGCTCGCCAGCGGCAATGTGAAGGTATTCGCCAGCGTCAGCGACAACTCGGCAGTTGACTCCGAACCTTCGACGAGAAGATCGCCCGTCAACTCCGGACCGCCTGAAATGGAGGAGAGCGTGTTCCCAGAGATGGCCGCGCACACATTCACCGGTGAAGGGCCCAGCAGGTCAAACTGGATGGCCGGCGCCGAATTGGCCGACTCGCTCGTCATCTCTACGCCCTGAACCAGCAACGAGAGATTCGGCGCCGAGGTTGGCGACGCAGGGAACTCGTTGTCGTTGGCGCGCACGTACACACCGATGTTGGCGAGGTTGGACCAGTTCGAAGGCTGCACCTGGACAATCTGCGGTCCGAGGGCGGGGTCGGTGATGATGGACAGGGCGTTCCCACTGACGCCGTTCAGGTCGATGTCCAGGGTGACGGTCTGCGCCTCGGCGTCCGATGGATAGACGACTACTGCGTCGCCAGTCACCGTTTGCATGGTCGTGTTGAGGAGCTGAAAATTGCCGCTGCCAAAGATGTTGAATGCTGCCGAGCCAATCAGGTCTGGAACACCGGCGTTCTGAATCGTGCAGCCTTCGATGCGAATCGAGGTCAGCGCCGAGGCTGAGAACAGTGAGCCCGCCTGTGCAAGGTCCTTCATGCGGCAGGTGTTTCCGTCATCGTCCAGCGCATCTGTCACCAGTGACAGGTTCAGATCGGATAACCCGTCGGCGTTCACCTGCAGACCCTCGAAGATCAGGTTCTGCATGGCCACATCTGTCAACTGAACGGTCGCACGCGACAACGTGCTGGCCACCAGGTCAAAGCCGACCTCGACACCAGAGAGCTCCACATCGGAGAACTGGGCTACCGCCCTGCTCTGCGGCGCCAGCGTAAGCGCGATGCCGTTGGGAAGGATGGGGGCCGGCGGGTCCTGTGTCACACGAACCACCAGATCGCGTACCAGGATGCGCGGCGGTTCGGGCAGCGTTTCAGTATCGGTGCTTACCGCAAGCCAAAGCGCGTTGCTCGACGCGTTCTGCAAGCTGATGCGTTCAAGCTTCACGTCGCCGAGAATATCGGTGAGTTGAATGGGTTGCTGGCCGCCCACCGTCGTGACGTCCACGATGCGGATGTTGGCGACCGCTATGCCTGCAAAGCAGGATGATAACTCGTCTGCTTCGCACGTCACCGATCGAATCTCGCTGTTCTCTGTCATCTCGATGGCGGGTGTTCCGGCGGGCGGGAACGTGAAGCCGGTTGCTCCGCCGACGGTGTTAGTGACGATAGGGGTCAGCACGGGCGGCGTCTGGCCTGCTGGCACGATCGTCAGCAGCGCTCCGGATGGCAGGCTGAGGGTGACGCCGACGGGTTCGCCCTGTACCGACTGACCGGGCTGCAGCGCCGCCTGAGTGTCGATGTATGGTCCATCGGCGGCGAACACGAACAGAACGTCGCCCTCAGATCCGAAAATCGCGGCTTCGTTGAGCGTCGCCCATGGTTGAAGGAGCGTGCCGTTGCCGACCTCCGTTACTCGACTGTCCACGTACTGGTACATGCGCTGTATCTGGAGCGTCACGTCCGCGGTGTCGCTCTCGCCGGTGGCCAACGCGATGCTGTACTGGAAAGAGTCCTCGCCGCGGAACCCGGCGGCCGGTGTGTAACGGAACGATCCATCGGCGAAGACCTCGGCCGAGCCGCCGTTCGCCGTATCAACGGTGGCGACGACCGCTGTGAACGCTCGATTCAGGATATGAAGGTCGTTCGCGGTGAGCGTCCCCGGCGGATAAAGAATCGGAGTGTTACCCAGATAGGGGAGCGTATCGTCGAAGGCCACTGGCGTCGGAAGGGCCTCGATCGCAAACGTCGCGATGGCCACGTTGGAGCGGGGTCGGTTCGCCCTCGGGTTGACACACGGGGTTATGGTGGCTGTGCCTGCCACGGCGCAGCTGGCTTCGTCGGGGCACTCATCGCGACCATTCGAACAATCGATCTCTCCATCGCAGTACCAGTCGGACGGGACCGTCTCGCTAGCGCTGCACGCGAACAAGCCGCCTGTGCCCGTCTCTTTTGCCTGCACCTCAATGAGCTCGGTGCCCACCATATTGGCGACGTAAGACCATGTGCCATCCGGTGAGAGCGTCCAGGCACCACCCGTCCCGGAAGTCAGTGTTGTGAACTGAACGGTGTCCCCTTCGATGTCCGAGACCTGGAAGAAGCCTGTCAGCTGGTCAAACTGGTACGCCGAGCGGGTGAAGCCCTCGATACGGGGGGCATCGTTGACGGGGAAGACCTGAACGATGATTTGCTCTGGCACTGACAGCAGCAGAGAGTCGCTGACGGTGACCAGGAACGTGTCCTCGCCATTCCAGTTCTCGTCGGGCGTGTAGCGCACCTTCAGTGTGTCGATTTGGAAGGCAGAACCAT
>JAGWVZ010000008.1 GCA_018970625.1 Myxococcales bacterium
GCAAAGGCGGTGGCGGCCCGCGCTCTTGAATGGGGGATACATCCTGCAGTCGTAGTCGAGCCTACATGTGGCGTTGGAAACTTGCTTCTGGCAGCTGCTGAAGAGTTTTTAGCAGCGAAAGTGATGGGCTACGAAATCAACCCTGAGTACGCCAGCTTGGCGAGAGAACGGTTGATGGGTGTGGATGCTTGCGCTCGCCTTGTCGATATTACAGTAGCCGACTTCTTTGGCCTTCAATCCAATGACCTTACTCGGGGTTTCGATCGCTCCATTCTCTATATCGGCAATCCACCGTGGGTGACATCCTCTGCGATCGGTGCGCTTGGTGGTGAGAATCTACCCGTGAAGAGCAATCGTAAGGGACTCACTGGAATGGAGGCCCGCACCGGGAAAAGCAATTTTGACATCTCGCAATGGATACTGGAGCGACTCTCACAAGAGCTGCGGCGTAAGAGTGGCTGGCTCGTGATGATTGTGAAAACCAGCGTCGCGAAGAAGGTGTTGCATTCACTTTGGTCTGCTGATGTGCCGATCGCACGTTCAGCAATCGTTCACATCGATGCGAACGAATGGTTCGGTGTATCTGTGGCGGCGTGTGTGCTCATGGTCGAGTTCGATGGAAGCGCAGGACCAAAAGAAACAGATGTATATCGTGATCTGGGTGCGGTATCTCCGTCGCATCGATTCGGTCTCGTTGCCGGTCTGGTTATCGACAACCCTGACCAGGAACACCCGTGGATGAGCCTTGTGGCCATGGCAAGCAATCCCTGGCGTTCCGGCGTCAAACACGATTGTCGGGCTATCATGGAATTGTCTCATGTGTCTGACGATGTATACGTTAATGGCGAGGGTACTCATGCCCGCCTCGAACCTCATTTCTTGTATCCACTCGTCCGTGCAACAGAGTTGTATAAAGGCACACTCTGGAATAGGTCACGTTTCGTGTTACTGACACAACGAAATTTGGGCGAAGACACCGCCGCCATTCGATACCAGGCGCCCTTGACGTGGGACTATCTCAATCAGTACGCGGCCCGGCTGAGGAATCGAGGAAGCTCCATCTACAAAAAGCAGCCCGAATTTGCGGTCTTCGGTGTAGGAGACTACACGTTTACGGACTGGAAGGTGGCTGTATCCGCGTTGCATAAATCACCACGTTTCAGAATTCTGCCACCCACAGCATCAGGCCCGGTCGTGGTAGATGACACATGTCTCCTTTACGCATGTCGCTCGGCTGATCATGCGCAGCTTATCTTGCAACTCCTCGAGTCCGAACTGGCCAATCAATACTTTGCTGCACTCATGCAGGACGAGGAAAAACGTCCGTTGAAGTCATCCATGCTCACCAACCTGAGTCTGGAACGGCTAGCCGAGCAAATGGGTCTGAAAGCTGCTTTCCATCAGGTCGCGGCTTCGGAAACGCGGCAAATCGAAATGTTTTAGGCCAGAGTTCCACCATGCGCATCGTCTGTATCAGCGACACTCACGGACTGCACGACGCCATCGACGTACCGCCGTGCGACCTGCTGCTGCACTCCGGCGACATGTCCCGCAACGGCTCGGCTCGTCAAATCACCGAATTCTGCCAATGGTTCGCGGTGCAACCCGCGAAATACCGCGTGCTCATCGCCGGAAACCACGATTTTCTGTTTCAGAAAAACGCCGCTCGTGCTGCCGAAATCCTCGCCGAATTTCCAATCATTTATCTGCAGGATTCCGGCACCTTTATTGACGATATTCACATCTGGGGCTCACCGTGGCAACCGTGGTTCTTCGACTGGGCATTCAATTTGCGCACCCAGGCCGAGCTGTCAGCCGTGTGGGGGAAAATACCCGAATCCACGAATATTCTGCTTACACACGGCCCGCCCTACGGCATCATGGACCGGGTGGTGGATGGTCGTCGCGTCGGGTGTAAGGCATTGCTGGAACGCTACCAGACGCTGCCGAACCTTCGCCTGCATACGTTTGGCCATATTCATGAGGGCTACGGTAGCAGGCAACAGGACGCACTGCGGTTCGTGAACGCCGCAAGCGTCGATGTTCACTATCGGCCTGTGAACGCGCCCGTGGTGGTGGAGTGGCCCGAGGGGTGAAGGTAAGAAAATCTGCGCGCGGTGTTGGCGGGTTAGTGGCTGGTTTCTCGCGCCGCGCAGGGCTTCAATCCTGCACGCCCGACGTACACCGCCCGGAACGGCAGCTGCCACCGGGGCACTCCGAATCGGAGTAGCACTGGCCACCCGCAGTCGTGCAACGCCCTGAACGACAGGCGCCACCACCGCACTCCGAGTCGGAGTAACAGTTGCCGTCGGCCCATGCCTGCTCCACCATCGTGGCGTTGGGCGTCGCAAGGCTGAATCCGATCGTGGCGACCAGCAGAGCGGCCATGGCAAGCGGGTTCTTCATTCGGTTCCACATGGCGGGGCTCCGTTTGGCGGCGAGGGTCAGGACAGCGGTGAGAAGAACGCCGACGGCGCCGGTTGGTCCGAAATTCCAGCTCGCTCGGCATGCGCCATGACCGCGAAGACGGAGGCTTCGTCCCAGGCATCGCCCATGAACTGCATGCCGACGGGCAGGCCGTTGAGCTGTCCGACCGGGACCGAACCTGCCGGAAGCCCGGTCAGGTTGGCGAGGAAGGCAAAGCGGGTCATTTCGCCGATGGCGTGGTCGTCGAGGATGGCGACTCGGTTTTCTTCGGGTTTGTAGGCAGGTGCGACCAGGTTCATGGTGGGCAGCGCCAGCACGTCGACCTGCGCCATGGCGCGCGCGAGCCCACGACGAATGCCGCCGCGGGTGCGTTGCGCGATCATGAAGTCGCGGGCCGAGATTTGTTCCAGAATCTGCATCATGAACCGAAGGTCTTCGCCAGAGACGTCGGCGCGGTGGTCCATGACGTCGGTGAGACAGCCCATGGTTTCCACGCCGATCATGACGACGCCCAGCGACGGTGCATATTCAGCCAGGTCGATGTCGAGCTCGATTAATTGTGCGCCGTCGGCTTCGAGCCGGCGCAGCGCGTCCATGCAGAGGGCGGCGATGGCGGGGTCGGCCTGCGCCCAGCCTTTGCGCCAGATGCCGATGCGGCAGCCTTTCACACCGCGGCCGAGTGCGGCGCGCCAGGTGGTGGCGGGCGATTCGTCGGCCGGGGCGAACCAGGTGACGGGGTCGTTGTCGTCGCGGCCCACGCCGGTGGCTAGCAACAATTCCACGAGGTCGTGGGTGGATTGCGCCATGGGGCCGTTGTGCCCGACCGTGCTGTGGCGCCAGATATCGCCTTCGCGGCTCAGGCGCTGATAGGTGGGCTTGATGCCAAAGATGCCATTTACGGCCGACGGAATGCGAATGGAGCCGCCGCCGTCTGAGCCAATGCCGGCCGACGCATAGCCCAGGGCGAGCGCGACGCCGGTGCCGGTGGACGAGCCGCCGGCGGCGAAGTTCCGGTTGTACGGGTTGTGGGGCATGTCCCAGTTCGGATTGTATCCGGTGGGTTGCATGCCCCATTCGGTGGTGTGGGTTTTGCCGTAGACGATGCCGCCGGCCTTGCGCATGCGCTGCACCACCTCGCTGTCGATGGTTGCCGGGTCGGCCAGCCATCCGCTGCCGCCCCACGTGGGCAGACCGATGATGTTGTGGTGGTCCTTGATAACGAGTGGCACGCCGTCGAGCGGTCCCAGCGCTGCGCCTGCCTGGTAGCGGGCCGTGGACTCGGCGGCGTCGTGTTCGGCGCGCATCCAGTCGAAGCTGACGAACGGCGAGAAGAGGCTCTCGCCCCAGCTGGAGCGCGTGACCTGTTGCCGAATGGAATCAAGCACTTGCGTCGGTGTGAGACCGCCGCCCTGAAAAGCCGCGACGAGCTCGCGCGACGACCAGCGGTGGCCGCGCGCCGTCGGCGCCGGCAGCTGTGCATCGTGCCACGCGCGGGGTTTTGCGCCGGCGATGGGCAGCGGTATTTCGTCGAAGTGTTCGCGTACTTCGATGGGCAGCGAACGAAGCTCGTCGATGGCGTAGGTGCGCCAGGCCTGCGCCTTGACGGCGCGGTTGAGTGGCCAGGCAGAGGTGGCAGCACGAAGCCGCGCCAGGGTGTTTCCGGTTAACCGCGGTGATTTCATGCGCACCCTCGGGGCACTTTTCAGACGAAGAAGTCGGGGAAGAGCTCGCCGCCGGGGACGACGGAGTAGTGGCTCAGGTCGGTGATGCCGGCGCTGGCGAGCACGTTGTCGTCAATGAAGAAGTTGCCGGTGTTGGTCTTGCCGTCGCTGGTGAGGATGATGTGCGCGGCGTCGCCCATGATGTCCGGGGTGCGGCTCTTGGACATGAGCTCGTCGCCGCCGAGCAGGTTTTTGACGGCTGCGGTGGCGATGGTGGTGCGGGGCCAGAGGGCGTTCACGCCGACCTTGCCGCGGAACTCACCGGCCATGCCGAGCACACACATGCTCATGCCAAACTTGGCCATGGTGTAGGCGACGTGACCCGAGAACCAGCGCTCTTCCATGTTGAGCGGGGGCGACAGATTCAGGATGTGGGGGTTTTCGGCCTTGAGCAGGTGGGGCAGGCAGGCCTGCGACACCAGGTAGGTGCCGCGCGCGTTGATCTGATGCATCAGGTCGTAGCGCTTCATGGGGGTTTCAAGGGTGCCGGCGAGGAAGATGGCGCTGGCGTTGTTCACACAGATGTCGATGCCGCCGAAGGTCTCGACGGTCTTTGCGACGGCGGCCTGCACCTGCTCTTCGGAGCGGATATCGACCTGAAGCGGGAGCGCTTTCCCTCCTGCAGCTTCGACTTCCGCAGCGGCCGAGTAGATGGTGCCGGGGAGCCGTGGATCAGGCTCCGCGGTTTTGGCGACAATCACGATGTTGGCACCGTCTTTTGCGGCTCGCAGGGCGATCGCAAGACCAATTCCCCGGCTGGCGCCGGTAATGAAGAGGGTTTTACCGCGAAGTGATGACATGCTGGTCTCTGGCAGGGCGGGCGCCTGGCCCGTATGTGGTGAGTGACCGTTCACATCTGCGCCTGTGACCGGGATCCGTCAAGCGGCGGTGTCGCAGTTCTGCGTGGCCGATGTGCGGTTCCCCGGGGATTGGCGTACGAAGGGGGTGCGACCCGATACGCTGGCGGCGGGTTAGCAGCCGAGCGCGTTGGCGAGCGAGGTGCCGAGGGTGCGCAGCAGCTCGGGTTCTTCGACCTTGTCAACGAAGCGTCGGGGCAGTTTTTTGAAGCCGTAGGCTGCGCCGAGCACACTGCCGACGATGGCGCCGTTGGTGTCGGTGTCGCCGCCGCCGTTCACGGCAGCGATGACGCCGTCCTCGAACTCCCAGGGTCGGCCCAGCAGCAGCGCGATGCAGTAGGGGATGGAGTGGCAGGCGTAGTGGTCGGCACCGTTACAGAACTCGGCGAGCTCTTCGGATTCGACGTCGAGGGCGTCGTGCAGCTCGCTGAGGTGCTGCGACATGGGGTCATCGGAGACGCCGATGCGGGCGGCGAGCTGTGCTTCGGCCCACTCTGCCTCGGCGATGATCTCCTGATAGCGCTCCTGTGCGGGGTCCCACTTGCGCTGCGAGGCGAGGGCGTCGCGGGTGAGCAGGGCGATCAGATAGGCGCCCACAACGGCACGAGGGTCGTGGTGGGTCATGATGCCGACGTTCAGGCAGTGACGCAGCAGGTCTTCGCGCGACTCGCCGCGCAGGAACGACCAGGCTGCGACCGGGCCAATCTTCATGGCGACCGCGTTGTCGGCACCGCCGAGCTTGCCGGCGCGGGTGCGCTCGGTTCCCTGCGCCAGACGGCGGCAGGACTGCTTGGTGGTCGAGTCCCAGCCCCGGAGCTCCAGCGTCTCGAAAGCAGAGACATGGGCGCGTGCAATGGCGTCGTAGTCCAGATTGCCGTGCTGCTCGATGAGGCTGCGGGCAATCGCCATGGTCAGCTGCGTGTCGTCAGTCCAGCAGCCGGGCCGAAGCTTGCGCAGCGTACGCAGCACATGCGCCTGCGGCGCCAGAAAGTCCCGGATACCACCCAGCCGGTGGATCGCTTTCATGGTCTGGTCAATGTCCAGACCTTCTACGGGCATGCCTAGTGCGTCGCCGATGGCTGTACCCAGCAACATGCCTGTCAGACGGTCTGCACCCTTAAACGTGCTACGCCGCGCAGCGGAAGCCGCGCCTGCCACGTCGTCCTGCAGATCCCGGCAGGAAGACATGGTGTCATCTAGCCCGACACTTCCCATAGGTCGATTCAGCTTCATGACCTCTCCTGCGTGCCGTGTAAACATAACCCGCCGTGTGCTAACCAGAAGCCTTGCACGGACCGACCGCGCCGCCGCTGGATTAGGGGGTGAATCACTTCAACAAGTGCGCCGTGTAGCAAATACCCGGCGCGCGTGTCACCCTGAAAGTGCGACTTTTTGCCGCTGAACACGATTCAGTGACACTTTTGGTCACCCGCCTCGGGCCTTCGCTTGCGTCCGCTGTGGTGAGCTCCTGACCGGCCTCATGTGTAAACCAGACCCCTATGGATTTGACGCGGCGCGTAAACCATCCAGTACCGCGTTCGCTACCCGAAGCCCGTCAATCGCCGCGCTCACGATACCGCCGCTGTACCCGGCTCCCTCGCCCGCGGGGTATAGCCCTGCATGCGAAAGACTCTCACAGGTGGTGCGGTCCCGCTCGATGGTCACGGGTGCGCTCGTCCGTGTCTCGACGCCGATCAGCACCGCTTCTTCGCTCAGGTAACCCTTCATGCGACCCTCAAACGTCTGCAACGCCTGATGCAGCACCGACGTCAGGTTCGCCGGGTAACACGCGTTCAAATCGGCAGACTGCACACCCCGCTTGTAGGTCGTGCGCCGAAGGTCGGTTGTTGTACGCCCTGCAAGGTAGTCCACCGCGCGTTGCGCGGGCGCCACAAACGCTCCGCCGCCCAGCTCCCATGCGATGCCCTCGGCCCGCTGTTGAAACGTGACGCCGGCCAGCAGACGGTCCACCGGGTCATCGCTGCGTGCGAATGCTGCAAAATCGGACGGCTCGACCGTCACCACCATGGCGCTGTTCGCGTAACGCCCCGACCGCGCGGCATGACTCATGCCGTTTACGCAGACCTCGCCCTCGTGCGTCGGCGTCGGAACCACACTTCCGCCCGGGCACATGCAGAACGAATACACGCCGCGGCGAATCGGGCCATCCTGCAGGTTCGTCGTGATCTCGTAGTACGCCGCCGGAAGGTCTTCGTGGTCGGCCCACCGATGGTATTGAATGTCGTCAATCAGGCGCTGCGGGTGCTCAATGCGAAAACCGACCGCGAACGCCTTCGGCTTCATCGACACACCCTGCCGCGCCAGCACCTCGTACAGGTCGCGGGCCGAGTGACCCGGCGCGGCGATGACATGGGTCGCGTCAATGACCTCGCCGTCGCGAAGTTGTACCCCGGTAACCCGGCCGCTGTCGTCGCAACGAAGCGACTGCACGGCGGTGTCGAAGCGCAGCTCGCACCCCATGTTGCGCAGCGCCGCGCGAAACGCCTTCAGCAGCGCCACCAGACGGTCGGTGCCCAGATGCGGTCGGCCATCCACCAGAATGCGCTCGGGCGCGCCCAGCCCGACCAGGTCTTCCAACACCTCGCGCACCAGTGGACCGCCCACCCGCGTGTACAGCTTGCCGTCGCTCCAGGTCCCTGCGCCCCCTTCACCAAAGCACAGGTTCGAGTCCGGCGTGATCTCGCCGCGGCCCATCAGCCGGGCGACGTCCTTTGCCCGCTCTTCCACCGGCTTGCCGCGATCAATCACGACCGGCCGCAGTCCGGCCTCGGCCAGCTGCAGCGCCGCGAAAAGGCCACACGGACCCATGCCAATCACGACGGGCCGCGCAGCGTCGGGGTTCACCTTTCGCCGCGGTTTGACCCACGGCGCCGGCGCCAGCTCCACCTTCCCGGGTTGCACCTGCGGCCGCACCCGCTCGGGCGCCTCAATCTCCACGATGTGTTCAAAGCGTGGCGCCCTTTTGCCGCGCGCGTCGATCGACCTTTTCACCAGCTGCACCTGCAGCGCGTCGGCTGCGCGCACGCCAAGCTGTCGACACGCACGCTCAAAAACCACGGACTCAGGCTCGCCCAGCTCACGCACAATACCAGACACCCGCCAACGTCGCGATGCCACCGATGCCCCCTGAACGGCGTCCCCACTCATGGAGCAGCAGGGGAAAGGGAAACGTCAAAGCTGCCCGTCAGGCGACCGACCGCAGGCGGTGACTGATCTTCGGCTTCAAAGGTGCCCACCAGCCGCCCGCCCTCGGCCTGCGTGACCACGAAGGTGCCGTCGGTCGCAAACAGGGTCCCTGCCGAGCTGTTGGCTTCGACGCTCACCGTCGCAGCCGAGGCCGACGCGCGAACAGGCAGCTCACCGACGCCCATGTCGTAGGGAATGAGCGCGGTGCACGCGCCGTCGGCGCTACGAAGTCTCACGTTTTCAATGAGTTGCTCGGCCTGCGTCAATACACACTCGGTCGCCGTCAGCGCGGCCGAAGGCCCTGCGCCCGACCCCGAGCCGGCCTCGGCCGATGCCGGCGCGACCGCCTGATCGGTCGCCACAGCGGGTGCCTGCTCCGTTGTGGCCGACACCGCTGAACCATCCGCTTCGGAGGTGCCTGACGCCGGGCAGCCGGTCAGTAGAAGTGCGGCCCCCGACAGGGCGAGGGCGAATACACACGGGCGAACAGGGCGGCCTGGGATCAGACTCATGGCGCAGACTCGGGGCTTTGAGGGCCAAACGGTGATGCGCGGCATGTGCCGCTTACGAGCGAAGGACACAAGCGAAAACACCGCTCACCCACCCCTGCCCGTTCACTCGCGTGCCTGCTTCAGCTCGGCATATTGCTGCCAGTTCTGCCACACCATCATGCCGATCATGACCGCGGCGATGGTGTAGCGCCAGTTCACCGCAACGACCAGCGCGCCGGCCCCCACCACCATCGACACGACCAGCGAAATGCGCGCTGCCTTCAGCTGGGGCATGCGGCTGGACAGCAGCCCGTTCAGCGCCACTCCGCCATCCATGGGAAGCATGGGTAACAAGTTGAATGCAAACCACAAAAGGTTCAGAAACGCCAGGTGACCCACCACCATGCGCGCGACCGGGTTCGGCACAAAGTCATCGATCGCGCTCAGCGCCAGACCCACCGCCAGACTCACCGTTGGGCCCGCCAGCGCCACCGTTACCCGTTGCAGTGGCCGCGGGTTACCCCGCCACCGACACACGCCGCCGAACATGCCCAGCACGATCGACGAGCCACCAAATCCCAGCCGGCTTACCGCAAATGCGTGCCCCAGCTCATGCGCCAGCACACTCAGCAGTACCCCAAAGCCTACCGCCAGACCCACCAACGCGCCCAGCGCTCCGGCGTCCATCTGAAAAAGCACCATCAGCAACAACAGAATCGCTGCCCCCGAGTCTGCGGACACCCGATGGCTACCCACCGAAAACAACGAGAACTCACGACGGTCGCCAAACATGAACTTTTTCCTGCGCAAGGTGAGCCCGCACTTGGGCCTCGTACACTGTAGTCGCCCGCACACCAATGGCAACCCAACGACCGCACAACGCCCCTCCCTCACCGCTTGTCCACGCTCCAATACCGTATTTTTGCAGGGCGGTGGTCTATACGACGCCCTGCAAACAGAAGGCTCTGCCGTGGCATCGGGCGTCTGCTCGGGTGCTCATCGGCTGTGTTCTTTTCGGGGCTGTCATTGACCGCAGTCGCGCCAGCCTTCATCGTGCACGCGAAGGGCGGGGTTCGCGCGCACCCCGTTGAAGCGGCGTTGTAAACCACCCAGTGCGTTCGATGACGTCACCGCCCCTTATGGCCCCGCCCGACAAGACTCAGGTTTTTGCCCATGCCGACCCCGCTCGAGACCGTTGATTCAGGCGCCGCGCCCAGATGGATTCTGCTGACCGCCGTCGCGACGCTGGCGCTGACGCTGGCGCTCGTGCCTTTTCCGGCTACCCTTGAAGCTCGCCGCTGGATCGCCGCCGGCGCCCTGCTCATCACCGGTGCGCCGCTCGCCTGGCAGCTGCTTCGAGGCCTGCTGCGCGGTCATACGGGCGCCGACCTGCTCGCTGGCGTGTCGATTGTGACGTCGCTGCTGCTGCAGGAGTACGTCGCCGGCCTGCTCGTCGTGACCATGCTCGCCGGTGGCCAGCAGCTGGAATCCTACGCCCTCGGCCGAGCTTCTTCCGCCCTGAAAGCCCTCGCCGACCGCATGCCGCGCATCGCCCACCGTTATGTGGAAGGCCAGCCGCCACAGGACATCGCCGTGGACGCCATCGTGCCCGACGACCAGCTGCTGATTCTGCCGCACGAAATCGTGCCCGTCGACGGGATCGTCGTCAGCGGCCACACCCGCATGAACGAGGCCTACCTGACCGGCGAACCGTGGGAGCTCGCCAAGGCCCCGGGCGCCACCGTCATCTCGGGTGCCATCAACGGCAACGATCAGGTGGTGATTCGCGCCACCCGCGTCGCGCACGACTCGCGATACGCGCAAATCCTTGAAGTCATGAAGGATTCCGAAAATAACCGCCCGCGCATGCAGCGCCTCGCCGACACGCTCGGCGCCTGGTACACCCCCCTGGCGCTGGCCATCGCCGCGCTGGCCTGGCTCCTGAGCGGCGACCCCATCCGTTTTCTCTCCGTGCTGGTCGTGGCCACTCCGTGCCCGCTGCTGATCGCGATCCCGGTGGCGCTGGCTGGTACTGTGTCGCAGGCCGCCCGCCGCGGCATCGTCATTCGCAACCCTGCGGTGCTCGAGACCATCGATCGCTGCGAGACCCTCATTCTGGACAAAACCGGCACGCTGACCGCCGGGGAACCCGTTCTGGTACAGCAATCGACCCGCCCCGAAGCTGACGCAGACGATATTTTACGCCTCGTGGCCTCGCTTGAGACCTATTCCCGGCATCCGCTGGCGCAGGCGATCGTGCGCGAAGCCCAACGCCGCAACCTGCCGGTGGAGGTCGTGTCCGAGCTCTCGGAACCGCCCGGGCAGGGGCTCACCGGCCGCATTGCAGGGCGGCAGGTAGAGCTGACGTCGCGCAAAAGACTGCTCGCCCGCCGTCCCGAGGCCGCCTCGCTGCTGTCACCCACCGGCGCCGGACTCGAGTGTGTCGTGCTGCTCGACGGTGAATACGCCGCCACGTACCGGTTCGAGGATGCTCCACGCCCCGAGGGCCTGCCCTTCATTCGCCACCTGGGACCGCGCCACGCGCTGCACCGGGTCATGATTGTGTCGGGCGACCGCGAATCCGAGGTCGCCAGCGTTGGCGCACAGCTGGGCATCACCGAGCTTTTTGGCGGCCAGAGCCCCGCCGACAAGGTGCGCATCGTGCGTGAAGTCACCGCGCAGGCCAGAACCCTGTACGTCGGCGACGGCATTAACGACGCGCCCGCGCTGGCCGCCGCCACCGTTGGCGTCGCCTTCGGCCGCAGCAACGACGTCGCCGCCGGCGCCGCCCACGCCGTGATTCTGGAACCCTCGCTCGCCCGCCTCGACGAGCTCATGCACCTTGGCCGCCGCCTGCGCTCCATTGCCCTGCAAAGCGCCCTCGGCGGCATGGCCCTCTCGATCGGCGGCATGGGCTTCGCCGCCGTGGGCCTGCTCGGCCCCGTCGTCGGCGCCCTGCTGCAGGAAGGCATCGACCTGCTGAGCATCTTGAACGCGCTGCGAACCGCGACAGCGCCCCGGCAGCGGACGGACTGGGAGACGGGGTGAGGGGGTCGGGCGCTAACTGGATGGCGGTGGTGAGGGCCGACGAGCCACTGCACCGTTGGCGCAAACCGCCCGGCGCCGGAACCACCATCGCCCTGCAAAAACCGACGAGCGCAAACGTCGGAAATGACGCAACGTGCTGTTATAAAACAGGAAACGGGCCGACACAGTGGTCGGCCCCTACGTCCTCTTTCCAACCTGGATCCACCTCATCCGCCAGGCGACCGCAGCCCCATGCAACGCTTGACACGCGTCCTTCGCTGGCAAATGTGACGCGCTCGGTGCAGGCAACGCCCTGCGAGTCTGGTGCAGCGTGTCGAAATGGTAACGGGAAGGGGCTGAACGCCAGACAGAACGTGGAATGCTGGCAGAAGGGAGCACATGGAATACGTGGTGATTGTGGGCGTGATCGTGTTTGTAGGGGCGATGCTGTATGCGCGGCGCGCTCGGCAGAACGAAATGCTGCAGCGGGCCCGGCGCGTGATTGCGCTGGCTGACCGGTTCAGGGCGTCGGATGATGGGGAGTACTTTACGGCGTCGGCGTTGCGGCGGGTTGAGCAAGAGCTGGGCGACGCGTTGAACGAGCGTCTGCGTCCGTACGAGGTCTCGTTGCTGGCCGACGCCGCTGTGCGAGAGCGGGTGCGCGAGGCGCAGAAGGTGCTCGACGATCGGCGCGGTGCGGTAGACCGCTACAACCGCGATTTTGTAGAGCGACGCCTGAACGAAGCAGCGCCCTGGTTCGACAAGCGGGCCACCCGGTTAACGCCCGAGCAGCGGCGCGCGGTGGTCACCGACGAAGACGCGACGCTGGTGATCGCGGCAGCCGGCAGCGGCAAAACCGCCACCATTGTGGCGAAGGCCGAGTATCTGGTGTGGCGCAAACGCGCGCGCCCCGACCAGATTTGCCTGTTGGCATTCAACAAACGTGCGGCCGACGAAATACGCGAGCGTCTGCAGCAGGTCGGTCTGGGCCAGGTGCAGGTGAGCACGTTTCACGCCCTGGGGTACGCCGTGCACGGCAGCGCGCTGGGCACCCGGAACCCTGTCAGCAACCTGACCGAGTCGGGTCCGCTGGACGACCTGCTGCAAAAGGCGCTCCGCGGCCTGCTCAATAACGACATTTATTTCGCGCATCTGGCGCAGTGGTTCTGGGACAAGCGCGTGACCACCGACATGTTTCAGGGCGCGAGCACACCGCACGCCCGCCTTCAGAAAGAACGCAGCCTTGGCTTGAAGACCCTCACGGGCGTATGGGTCAGGTCGCAGGCCGAGGTCAAACTGGCCGACTGGATGACCCTGAATGGCCTGGAGTGGTCATACGAGACGCCGTATCCGCATGGCCCGGATGACCCCAATCGCCGCCGTTATCAGCCGGACTTCTTTCTGCCGAAATACGACCTGTGGATGGAGCTGTGGGCGTTGAATCGGGCGGGTGAAACGTCGACGGTCATTGACGCGAAGAAATACCGAAAAGACATGGACTGGAAGCGTTCGCTGCACCAGTCGCACCGCACAACGCTCGTGGAGGTTTGGCAGGACGAGGTCTGGAACGGCAAGCTGGACGAGTACATGCGGTCGCAGCTGGCGAAGTTTGACGTTGCGCTGCAACGCATTGCATCGGACCATCTGTTCGAGCTGCTCGCCGAGCGAAATCAGGCGGCAATTAACGGACTGCCGACATTAATGGGCACATTTTTAAAGCTGCATCGCGGTGGATTGTGGACGCGTGACGAGTTGCAGGGCAGGGCGCGAAAGGACCGGGATCGGGCGTTTCTGAATGTTTATCTGCCTGTTCACGCAATTTACGAAGATACCCTGCGGCAACGCGGCGAAATTGATTTTGATGATATGCTCGGTGGTGCGGTCGACTTGCTGAAGCAGGTGCAGACTCATCGCTTCCGGTATGTGCTGGTCGACGAATTTCAGGACACATCGCGCTCGCGCATGGCATTTACGCGCGCCCTGCGAAATATGACGCCCGACGCCCGCCTGTTTCTGGTGGGCGACGACTGGCAGTCCATCAACCGTTTTGCAGGCAGTGACCTGGCGCTGTTCACAAAAGTCGAAAAAGAGCTGGGTTTTACTGCGCGCGTCACGCTGGGGACCACGTTTCGATTATTGCCGGACGTCACCGCCATCAGCTCTCGTTTTGTGATGCAGAACCCGGCGCAGATTGCGAAAGAGGTGCGGACTCCAAAACCCGCGCTCGACGAATTCGGCGTTGTTTTGCATGCGTATCAGGAAGATGACTGGGTGCCGGCGCTGCGCGAGGTGCTTGACCTGATTGTTGCGCGTAAAAAGCAGGGCAGCTCGGTGCTTTTGCTTGGCCGCTACCGACATTATCTGGAACAGGACGAATTAAAGGCGCTTGTGAAAGAGTACAGGGCCAAAGGATTGAACATGGACCTGACAACCGTTCACTCATCGAAGGGGCTCGAGGCCGAACACGTGATTGTTTTGAACGTGAATTCGGGTATGCGCGGATTTCCGAACGCCATGGAAGACGACCCGGTGTTGCAGCTGGTTTCTGCCGCGCCCGACGAGTTCGAGTTTGCCGAGGAGCGCCGGCTCATGTACGTGGCCATCACGCGCAGTCGAGGGCGGGTGTACCTGCTGCATTCCAGCACGCAGCCATCTGTGTTTATCGAGGAGTTACTGGAACGCGAGGGTGACCACATCGAAAAGCTGGGTCATATCTCCGTAAAACTTCCCTGCCCAACCTGTGGCGGCCGTACCATTCACAGGCGTGAGGGCCAATATGGTCCATTCTGGGGTTGTACCAATTTTCCGCAGTGCGACGGTCGTCTGGTCGCCTGTGACCGTTGTAAAGAAGGTGCGCTGGTATTGCACGAACACAAAACCCTGCAATGTAACCATTGCAAGGCAAAGATAGAGCGCTGCCCCAGATGCAACGACGGGCATCTGATACTGCGGACCAACCGCTCGGCGGGCACCACGTTCTGGGGCTGCTCAGGATGGCGCCCCGACAAACAGGGCTGTGATTATAAGCGGAGCCATTGATTTACACTATCCGTGGTAAGCCCCACCGGTGTGTACAGCGGCGTGAATAATGACACGCGTGGCCACCTGATTTTCCGCCAGAAGCCTAACCCGGCTACTCCACCACATGTACCGCCGCCCTGAGCCACGAATCCGCGAGCTGCGCGCGCAGTGTGTCGACGTGCGAAGGGTCCGTGGTCAGCAGCAGCACCTGTGTGGGGCGGGATTTGCGAAGCCATTGCACCAGCCGTGTGCGAAACACCACCTGACCCACGCAGCACGGGCAGCCGGCCTGCAGGCGCTCGGCTGTGACGTCGGCGACGGGCCATGGCTGGCCGGATGGCAGGGCGGCGTTGGCTTCTGGTGTAAGGCTTACCACAAGGGCGCCGGCGACAACCCGGGATAGCAGGTCGCGCTGCAGTAATTCCGGGTTTGGGTTGCACAGAATATGCAGCGGCACGGTCGGGCGTTTGGCAGATGTTGGACTGGCCGTAGCCGGGTTGGTCGACGTTAAACTGGCCGATGCTGATTTGGACGGCATATCGTTCATCGGGTGGCGCCGAGCGCGAGAACGGCAATACCGGCGACGGCGATAATGGCACCGAATATGGCGCGCGGGCTCACTTTTTCGCCGAGCACGAGGGCAGATAATGGCAGAATAAAAATGGGGCTGGTGGAGTTCAGGGTCGAGGCGACACCGACGGGCAAATTCTGCAGACCGTAATTCATGAGCCATACGCCACAATAGGTGCCCAGGAAGGTGGCGATCAATAATGTGATGGCCGGGTGCGAGTGGCGAAATGGTGTGGCGACAGCGGCAATTTTCCTGAGAATAACCAGCTGCACCATAATGCCGACGACGCCCGCAGCCAGGCGTATTATGCTGAGCTCCATGGCCGACAGGTCGGCGCTCGCGCTTCGGGTCAACAATTGACCGGAAGACTGACAGAGGGCGGCGAGCAACGCAAATCCGAGTCCGATTTTCTCGGATTGGCGAATTTCGGCCTCGGATAATCCGCCGGGTTCGGGTGCGGTGGGCAGGCGGCGCTCGCGAATGACCCAGACGATGCCACCCACCGTCAGGGTCATGCCCAGGAGCAGAGGCCCGGTCATGGGTTCATCAAGCACCAGAAGTCCCATGAAGGTGGTGATGACGGGGACGAGCGCTGCGAGCAGCAAGGTTCGGCGGGGTCCCAGACGCACGAGCGCCTGAAAATAGGCGGTATCACCGAGCGCCAGACCAATCAGACCCGAGGCGGTCAACAACCCGAGCTCTCGCGTGCTGGCCTGCCATGGCCAAGGCGATGCGCCCATGGTGACCATGGTACCCATCATGAGCAGCAGCGCGATGGAACATTTCAGAAAATTCATGGCTGCGGGGTGGGTCTGTTTGCCCAGGCGAGCAAACAGCAGGCTGGCGCAGGCCCAGCACATGGCAGAACCCAGAGATGCAAATGCGCCACCCATTCAGAGCCTCGATAGAAATGACAGAATCATAGAAGCCACCTGCTCGGGTGCCTCCAGCGGAATAAAGTGTCCAACGCCCTTCAGCATCACCAGCTCGGCTGGTGCGTCGATGTGCCGCAGGCAGTCGGTGTAGAGCGCTGGTAACATGCAGCGATCCTGGTCGCCGGCAAAGATCAGGGTGGGTACCCGGATGCTTGCGCGCGTAGGGTTGTAAAAGGATGTCATCCATTTACGGACGTTCGGAAACGGAAGAATATCGCGATAATATCGACGGGCAGAACGCGCGGTCGAGCCTTTCTGAAACGTGCGAATGACATCGTCCAGACGCGCGCGGTCGGGTTCCCAGCCGGGGCTCCAGCGGCGCCAGATGCGCTCGATCAGGGCGCCATTGTCGGCCAGTAATTCCTCTTCTACCGCATTACGCCAGGCCATTTCGACCATATACGAGCTGGCCAGCGCCTGGCGGGGAACACGCCACAGCGCCCCGGGCAGCACAGCGTTGGGGGGTGTGGACATGGCAATGCAGACGGCGACGCTCTCAGGGTGCTGCACCGCCGCCGCGTACGCGGCCGCGGCACCCCAGTCGTGACCCACGACAATGGCGGGTTGGTCTGACAGCTCACGGACCAGTCCGCGTACGTCGGCGGCGAGCGAGCGCAGGGAATAATCGTCGTTTGCGGGTGCATCCGAAGGCCAGTATCCGCGCATGGCCGGCGCCACCACGCGGTATCCGGCGGCAGCCAGATGCCGGCCCAGCGGAATCATGGAACGACAATTATCCGGGAAACCATGCAGCAGCAGCACAAGCCGGTCACCCGTACCCAGCGACAGGGCGCTGAAGGTCAGCCCGTTTGCACGTAACTGAATCGGTAGCATGGCGCGATGGGCAGGGCGGCGGTAAATCCAGAGGGAGCGCGCCCATACCGTTTTCGCGTGGTGCCGGCAAGCGTCGTTCGGGCGGGTGGCGTTCTGTTCGGGGTATGTCGTGCGTTTCTGGTTGTTCGGTATGGCGACGCGCAGGTCACACGCGGTGTTAGTCCAGCGCGGTTACCCGCCACTCAGGGAAACGAAAAACTGAAGTAGTTGATGTTCAGGGTGACCGGTTCAGGGTTCAGTCGGTCGGACGTGACCACGACGCGATATTGCTGGCCTGCGACCGCCTGAATGCCGAGAAAGACGAATTCTGAAGTTTCATCGTCCACACATTGTGTGAACGGCGGGTCGCCGGGTACCACGACATCGATCTCGCGGTCGCAAACCGGTTCCCGGATAGAGAGTCCACGGAGGCCTGTGTTTTCGTTGAGCGAGATGAAATAGGTGCCCGTGGCCTGCGCGGTGAACAGGACAGTGTAATCCCAGTCGGTTCCGCGCGTTCCGCAGGTGTTGTATTCCACGGTGGCGTCGCGTCCGTAACGGCTGTCCAGAAGGGGGATTTCGCGCGACCACAGCTCTTCACCCAGACGCACGTCTTCGTCGAAACAGAGACGCTCGCGAAAATTAAGTACTTCGGGGCCGAGTGGTCCTTCGACAATATCGAGCGTAAAGTCGTCGATGGTAAATCGATTTCCGCAGGCGTCACGCAGCGTCATGACCAGTGACGAAACGCCCTGCCGGAAATCATAGGCTTCAAGATTGAATCGAATTTCGTCGAGACCAACCTCGCCGGGCGCGTGGTACGTGTAAGCGCTGACATTGGCGCCGTGGTCGTCGTCCCATGCATACGACCGCACCAGGAGATCGGCGGTCACGATCTGTGCGACATCAGCGGGATTCCGGAAAACAATTGCCCGCTCTTCGGCCCGGAGCTGGGCGGCAAGCGAGCTGTCATCCTGACGGAAGTTGCGAATGGTGACGCGAGCTTCCGAACAAAGGCGGCACTCCCCGGTCTGGAGATTACGCCATTCGCCGACGCCGCAGTCGCAGGCATCGCCGAATCCATCGAAATCGCTATCGGCCTGGTCGTTGTTAGAGACATCCGGGCAATTATCTTCATTCTGACAAATGCGATCGTCGTCAGGATCATTTTCGCCGTCGAAGGGGCAGAAATCACAAACGTCGCCCGCGCCGTCGGCGTCGGCGTCGCTCTGGTCCGGGTTTCTTACGGTTGGGCAATTGTCGTTGTTTGCGCAGAATCCATCCCGATCCGCGTCATTCAGGGCGTCCAGCGGGCAGGCGTCGCAGGCATCGCCGAGCGAGTCGAAATCGGTATTTTCCTGTCCGGGGTTGGCCGTGCCGCGACAGTTATCCTCGTTGGCGCAACGATCGTCGGCGTCGGCGTCGTTGAATGCGTCGTTGGGGCAGGCATCGCAGATGTCGCCTGACGAATCACCGTCATTATTCTGCTGATCGGGGTTTGCCAGCGCGAGGCAATTGTCGGTGGAATCGGATACGCCGTCACCGTCGGTGTCCGTGAGCGTCACGACTTCGCATGCGTCTCCGGTGCCGTCGCCGTCGGTGTCTGTCTGATCGGCGTTGGCGCGGGAGGGGCAATTGTCGGCGGAATCGGATACGCCGTCACCGTCGGTATCTGTCGGCGTGGCAGCTTCGCAGGCGTCTCCGGTGCCGTCGTCGTCGGTGTCTGCCTGGTCGGGGTTGGCGCGGGAGGGGCAGTTGTCGGTGGTGTCGGGTACGCCGTCACCGTCGGTATCTGTCGGCGTGGCAGCTTCGCATGCGTCTCCGGTGCCGTCGCCGTCGGCGTCGTCCTGGGTGCGATTGGCCACGGTGAGGCAATTGTCGCGGCTGTCGGGCACGCCGTCGCCGTCGGTGTCGGTGCGGTCGAGTGACTCACAGACGTCGCCAATGCCGTCATCATCGGTGTCGGATTGACGCTCGTTGGGCGTATCGGGGCAGTTGTCCTCATTATCGGGAATGCCGTCACCGTCGCTGTCTGCAGGGGGCTCAGTGGCTTCGCAGGCATCCCCAACCGTGTCGTCGTCGGCATCCAATTGATCGTTGTTGGCGACAAGCGGACAGTTATCTTCTGCGTTGCAGATGCCATCCCGATCGTCGTCTGGACACACGGGCACAATGCCGCCGCCGCCCTCGTTCAGGTCGCAGAGGTCGCCGATGCGGTCGCCGTCGCGGTCTTCCTGCCCGGGGTTGGGCACGTCGACACAGTTGTCAGCCTCATTCAGTACCCCGTCCTGGTCGTTGTCGGCCGGGAACGTGCTGGTGTCTCCGCACGCCATGGCAACGCCAAAGGCGAGGCTCACAAGGACACGACGAAGCGGCGCAGCAGGGGAATGGGTCATGGCGAACACAACAGAGGGGACAGAAGCTGTCGTTTTCATGGCGCGTGGGTGCGCCCCTGCGAGGGCATTTGTGTGCGAGGCACGCTAGCCACCGCGGCGCGGGGATGCAACCCGAGTGAGCGGTTTGGCAGGGCGGTGTTGATGCGCTGAAGTAAGTGATAGCCGTGCGAGCATCATCTACCTGAGGCCTTCGCCGGAAGCAGCATCTCTGGGTTTGCATTGGTTGGCTGTTCGTCGGGTGAGTTTTGCGCAGCCGGCGTGTCCGTTCTGTTGGGTAAGGCAACGAATCTGTGGGCTCGCTCGCGAACCTGACCGGTTTGATCTAACCTTGAGAGGTATCAGTTGAAGAAGCTATTCTGGATTTTGATTGTAGCAGTCGCCTTTCACTTCATGGGATGTTCTGACACCTCTGATACAGAGGCGGCGGTGGCCGATTGTTTCGCACTGACTCAGGCTTACTGTGACCTGGCTCGCGACTGTGGCTGGATTGATTCATCGGCTGTCCCCGCCTGCACCCAGTCAACGTTCGATTGCGACAGCGCGATCGACACGACAGAGAGCTACGATGCCTGCTATACACAATTGCTCACCAGCCCATGTCCATCAGTGGTGGGCGTTCCGCAAATCTGTCGGGGTGTGATCCTAACGTTTTGATCGCGTTCAGCGTGATGGCGCAGTGGGTACGTTAAATCTGTACGGCAGAATGACAGCAGGCTGTCAGCCCTTCGTTTGCGACGTGTTTGCGCTTGCTGCGATCGTGGACGGCTGAAGGACAGCGGGCTTGTGAACTGTGTCCGTGTGGGGCAGAGGCGTCGCTTGTTACCGACGGGGCCCGAAAATCCTGGTGGAGTGTGTTGTGAACACCGCTACGGATGACCGGGCGAAGGGGGCTTTTACCATCCCGACGCAAAATCGTACGTCGCGCGTGTCCGCTCCAACAATCTGGGCAACGTGATCATAGTGCGCGCTTGTGCGCACTTTGTCGCCTGTGAGATCTGAACTGATGCGATGGACCGTGGCCCTGCCTGTTGCTCTCGAGCCTACCCTGTCAACCGGCTGTTCTTCCCGATTGGCTGAATTCACAGCGTTGTCGACGCGAGATATCACGTTGGAAAACATGCTCCCGACCGCAGGGTGATCGCAAAGTCGGGCTTGGCTTGACGGTTTGAATCTGCGGTCATCTACGATCGTTGCCCGACCGATGTACGGTTGGGCGGGAGTTAGTCTTTCCGAAGAATCAGTTCTTTTCATCGACCATCCGCGCCACTGGTCCATGGGCGTTGCTTGCCGCGCTGGATCGCATTCTTTTCGAGGCGCGCTTTCTTTGTGACTCACGATGGTCGCGTGAAATCCACTAACTTATTGAAGTAAAAAACAGACCGCCTCGATGAGAGGTTGGCTTGGTAGTGTCGCAATTTGAACTAGCGCTGAACTGTATCCCCGACCTGGAGTTACCCATGCTGAATCGATTGTTTTTCATCTTTCCTCTGATCGCTATCTTCGGTGCCGGCTGCGCCTTTGGTACCCGCACGGCGGTCCTCGATTACCCCGGTGATGGACCGTGGAATGCACCTGCGGGGGCACCACTCGTGCGCATCACCGAGTTCGACGACGGGCGCGCGCAGACCGATGTCGGCGACGTGCGCAACGGTTACGGCATGCGGACCGCGCGTGTGGTAACAACCTCGGACGTGGCCGAGTGGGTGACCGAGGCCGTGGCAACCGAACTCGGAGCCAAGGGATTCGATGTGGAGACTGAGGGGGGGTCCGCTGACCCGGTACTTGTGGTCACCGGGCGCGTGGTCGAGGCCTACACCACGATGAAACGCAGATTGCGAGTGTTCTCGGTTGATGTTGTGGTATCACGGGACGGGGAGGTCCTCCTTGAGGAGCGATACTCGGGCACTCCTGATCGGCCACGTGGAGTTCGTGGCGAAGCTTACGCAGAAGCTCTGAATGAGGTCATGCAGCTTGTGGCAAACCGTATCGCTGACGACGTCGATGCACTCATGGAATGATCGAATTTCACACGATTAAAACCTATGCGAGCGGGTTCATTTCAGTGACTTTGCAACCAACCCTGCCCCGCTGTGTTCTACCGGCGGCAAGCACTGTGTTCCGGTTATTTTTATGCCCTTGGGAGTGCCAAACATCGAAGAGGCGATCGACAGAGCTGTTGAGTCTGGTCCCGAAGGTTCGGACATGCTCACGGACGTGACGGTGTATTCTCATAACTGCTCATTCATGTTTGGTACGATTTGTATTGAAGTGACGGGCACGGCCACTGATAGCAGCGGCGCTCAGCCCTGACGCGTCGGTCCGGCACCGGTTGTGCGCGCCGCCCTGTAGCGCTGTCCTGTGGTTGGGGCGGGGCGCAGCGTACAGGGTGGCGCCACCGACGGACGTCGCGAGGTTCATCTTTCATGGCAGACAGCACCGTAAAGGACTGGGAAGCCGTGCGGCTTCATCTGTTGAAAGTTGCTATGCGCGCTGGCTTTGATGCGGACGACGCGGCCGATCTGGCGCAGGACGCCATTGTCACTACGCTGCAGCGCAGCGACGTCACGCACCCGGTTTCGTATGCGCTTGTGGCGATGCAACGGATGATGGCCCAGCGGCGTCGCCGGGAGCGCGCGGCACGTGC
>JAGWVZ010000447.1 GCA_018970625.1 Myxococcales bacterium
TCGACGCAAGTCTCGCGGGGCTACGACATCGGCCGGACGTGAAAAGTCGGTCGATCCCCACGAGACAGGTATTTGTCCCAGACGGAGCTGCCACTCGCCCGCACGGCCGGTGACATACGCGTCGCGGAGCGTTGGCTCAACACGCCCCTGCCAGTCAGAAGGGTCTGTCATTAATGGGGAATCGGTGCTTGCGTAGCCCGAAGTCAACCACCAGGACAGACGACCCTCGACCACAGCGGACCAGCGCCGCGAGAACCGAACGCGCAGGCCCAGCGACGCTTCATGCAGCAGCTCGAACGTGTCTTCGTCACTGCCCTCGCGCCGCAGGTCGACCTGCGTTTGTGACAGGGCGTTGCCACGAAAACGCGCTTGCTGGACGAATGAGCTTTCGGTGTCCGCAGACGCGTTTTGCGGCGCAGGTTCAGACGTCGGCGTCGGTATCGGAAGGACTGGCGGCGCTTCGGGGTCTCCGATCCAGCCGTCATTGCTCTCCGGTTCGTCCACGGGCTCGTCGGGCTCGTCGGCCGACAACGCCTGCGTGCTGGGATCCTCTGGGTCGCCGATGACCTCTGCCCACGCGCGCGGCGGACCCAGCAGCACCAGAACACAGAGAAGGTAGCGCAAGGCGATTTCGCTCACTGTTCCGACAAGCCCTGTGGGGTCAGCTCGGCATCCTCCACGACGGCATCAAAATCGACAGACTCAATGACCATGGTGGTGGAGCCGCCGTCGGGCATCGACAGCATCAGGCGTCGAACGTAGGTGCGACTCTCATGCTCGGCCGTTTCCTGGGTGAAGAGTGTTTTGAGCGTTTCACCGGCGGCGTCGTAAAAGCGGACACGCAACGGAATAAAGTCGGTGGTGCGTACCCACATGCGGACGGTCGCATAGTCCGTCGAGGAAGGGTCGGTTGGCGTGGCCTGAATGACGTAAGTGTCGAATCGACCAACGGCCTCGTTGGCTTCGCGCACGTAGTTGGCTTGTCGAATGTCTCGACTCTCCAGATCGGCATAGGTGAAGTGGGTGCCCATGAAGGCCCCGTTCTTCTGGCTACCCGAGACGCGCCTCGGAGCCGAGTCGATGGCGGGCAGAAAGACGTAGACGTCATCTTCGCCTTCGGAGTTTTCGCGGAACAGGTACGACTGCCCGGCCTGTGCAGCAGGTGCCGTCACCCGAACGGCTGCAGCGCGTCCGGCATCGTTGTTTCGCCCACGGATGGCGAGCGACCGTTGCCTGGTTTCGCCGGAGGGGTCTTGAATCAGCAGGGTCATGGCGACCTCCCCTGTCTGAAACCCGATGGTGTTGGTATCGAGCGCCCTGTCGACAATCTCCTGAGCGGTCAATTCGGCTGCTGCGGGCGGGGTGTCCTGCGCGGCAACGTGGAGCGTTGGCGAGCAGACGAGTACAAGAGCGAAAATCAGATAGCGCATAGGAACAGACCGGTGGGCAGGCAGCCAGTAAGACAGCGTGTGTATGAAGTGGGCGCTGCGTTTGCACAAGGGGAAGGTGGGCCTGACGGCAGCAATCCGGGAACGTGCCCAGGCGATTCAGGCAAGAGAGTCGACGTTGAAGGCAGTCAGTCACCTCGCTGCAAGGTGGTTCTGTGGGGGGCACCGGATTGCTTGAAATGCCCGACGAAAGCCTGCTACGTGCTCCCATTCGTTAGTCTAGCGGAGTATTCGATTTCTACGGATTAGTCGGTTTGTTTTCTGGCAAATGGCTGGAGCTGGCCGGAATGGAATCAGGGTTGTCGTGAAGAACTTCAAAAATAAATCGACGGGTGGTGCGCTCTTACTGTCAGCGTTGTTGGTGTTCGGCAGCGCGCCTTCGGCATGGGCGAGTCCATTCGAGGTGTATGGCGCGAGCGCCCGCGGCATTTCACTCGGCAACGCAGTGACTGCTGACGCCGACGGTGCCGACGCCATCTACTATAATGTCGGTGCCCTGACGCGCGCGCGGTCCGGCGTGTCGGTGGGTTTCATGCTGGGCATGGACAACGCGCGTATTCAACTGAATCAGCGACCTGAAGGGTACGATATACCGGATATCGGTTCGGATACGCCCACCGTTCCGTCCGAAGATACGCTCACGGAGCGGTCCGATACGCCGGCCCTGGGTACGTTCTCGACGGTGACCCTTGGTGGCGTGACATCACTTGGTACGGAGAACTTCCGCGCAGGCATGTTGGCCACTTTCCCGATTGTGGGGGTGGGGGGCACACAGACGCATTTTTCAGATGAGCGCGAGCGCCTGTTCAGCAATCAGCTGCGCTATGAGCTGATTGGAGGCCGTGCGCGGCGTTTCGACATCGAGGCTGGCATGGCCTACCGAATCCTTGGCCGTGTCTCGGTGGGTGTGGGAGCTCACCTGCAGCCCAATGTGAAGCTGGTGAACCAGGTCTACCTCGAGAACGCAACCGACCAGGAGGTTGTGCAGATCAACATGGACATGAAGCAGGGCTTCTCGGGTGCGCTGACGGGCGGTTTGCTGGTCGACATCACGGATAATCTGCGCGCCGGTGTTTCGGTACGCCAGAATCTCGCGTTCGACATCGAGGGACAGAATGCGATTCAAATTCGTGGCCTGGATAGCAGCCAACAGGATTATCCGGTGATTCAGGATATCGGCTGGCGTCCTACCTCCAGCCCTTCTGCGTTCACGCTGGGAGGTGCCACCGATGTGGGTCGTACCACGGTGATGATCGATATTCGTTACGCCGTGTGGTCGGCGTGGCGCGATACACAGGGTGATGCGACCGAGTTCGAGGATACCATTACGCCCCGACTCGGCGTGGAATATCGCTACAGCGACAATACGGCGGTGCGATTCGGCGGCTCGTATGAACCGACACCCGTGCCCGATCAGACGGGTCGGACCAACTTTGTGGACAACAATCGCCTCGTCGGTTCTTTGGGCGCGACGCACGCATTTTCGGTTATTGGCCGTGAGTTTGAGGTGGTCTGGTATCTGCAGGCGCAGGGACTGTTGTCGCGCACCACGACCAAATCATTGCGGACCGCGTACCCCGAATGCGCACCGGGTGTCACTGAATTGTGCGATGAGGTCTCTGACGATCTGTCGGATGCACGCACCGGACTTCCGATAGGAGGAGTTCAGGGGCTTCAGACGGGGAACCCGGGTTTTCCGGGGTTTGCATCGGGTGGCTGGCTGGGTGCTCTGGGGATCGAGCTGCGCTGGAACATTTGACGCTCACAGGCCTGTCTGTCGCGCAGTGGCAGGCCGCTGAGTGACCCATGTGACCAGTCGCATGCAGGGCGTCCCAGTATGTTTGTTGAACGCGGAGTGACCGGGGTGGTACGTTTTTGCGTCGAATTGTGAAATTCGCTAGAGAAACACACTTGAGACTGCGCGGCGGTAGCAGTAACGAGTTTCGCCGAGCCGTCCTATTCATTTCTCATGATCGCCGCCACCAGTACGGTCGCCGCGTTCCACTTCAGGAGCACCCCGTGAAAGCGCTTTCTTTTCGTACCCTTGCATTGTTTGCTGCTCTTGCCGTTTCATCGTTCAACCTTGTCGCCTGTAGCGATGACGAAGAAGAGGTGACGCCGGGTGCTGACGCTGGTGCCGACACGGCGACCGATGGGTCCACGACGGTCCCCGACGCCACTGAGCCCGACGCCACGACTCCGGATGCAACCGAGCCCGACGCCACGACTCCGGATGCAACCGAGCCCGACGCCAC
>JAGWVZ010000448.1 GCA_018970625.1 Myxococcales bacterium
GGTATGAAGCTAAAAATATCCCAATGCATGAACAAATTTCTGGGACGATTGCTTTCGCCCGTTATAGAAGAGTTCCCACCGTACTGGGTTCGAGTGTTCAGGAATATTCTCCTGAAATGAATTCAATTGTTCGGGCAGACGCCCCCATCCGCGCTGCATCCGAAAACCCGGGGCTCATGAACCCAATTCAGAACCGTCAGAACGACGCGCTCACCCCACCACCGCCCTGCAAGACTCATTCGGGACAATATCAGGGCGCCAGAATACTCGACGTAGCCTTCGCGTGGCGATGCGAGGCGTAAATTCGAAGAATGTAGCGCCCAGCCGGGTGGTCCATCCAGCGACGAAGCCTGTTCTGCGCATCCACCGGCAGCGACTCCAGCTTCGGCAGTGGCCCACCGTACCCTTCCGGCATGACCATGGGGGCTCCCAGCGAGCAAAACGTAATATCGGCTGCCGTAAACCGGTCGCCTGCCAGAAATGGTCGTCCATCGGCGAGCAGCGCCGCCGCCTGGTCAAATTGCAGTTGAATGCGCTCCTCAGCTTCGGCAATTCCCGACGGGGTGAGCTTGAATGCCCGCACCATCTGCTTCAGCATGACGGGAAAAAGAATCCCCATGGCGCGCGCCTGAAAACCCGAGATTCCGCTCGTCAGCAGTGTTCGAATGACGTGCGGGTAAGGCAACAGGGTTCCATAGGCGGCTCGACGCACCATTTTGCCCAATTTTTCGTCGAACATATCTTCCAGCCGCGCCGCCTCACGACCGGTGGGATCATCGCCGAAAATACGGGTATCGTCCGGCATGCGCGCGTCTATCCAACGCAGAATATCCGTAGAATCCGGCAGCACACCATCGTCTGTCGCCAGCGCAGGAACCGTTCTGCCAGCCCCGATTTTTCGGTTGGCCATGACGTGAAAAACAGGTGCGTTGGGTCGTTCCTCAAAGTCGATATTCGCCCACGACAGCGCCCAACGCGCTTTCTCGCAGTAATGACTGACGGGGATCGTAACGAGGACCGGTTTCATAGAGATTCCTGATGCCAGAGCGTCAACTGCGCTGCCTGACGGCAACCTCACCCTGTTGTGACGGCTCGACGCGCGTGTGGCAAGCGGGTTGACAGCACACAGGCTCTCGCACGCTCACCGACCCCGCTCAGGGATTGCCCGCCGACGAGCCTTCGTTTGCCGGAGTTGGCGACGGCGTACCATCGGGCACGGCCGGTACGTCAACGTCGGCAGCGAGCGGCAGCCACATGCCGGCAACGCGCTCCAGCGTCAGCGAATCACCTGTCGGGACCATAAACTGCTGCAATAGCGCCTCGGCCGGTGCTTCGGGCAGCAGCGCATAGCCCACGGCGGCCAGCACGTCGCCATGCGTGACCGCTACCGCCACTCCATCGGTGGCAAAGAGCGCGTTCTCGAGCGTCGCCAGCGCTTCACGACCGTAAGCGTCCAGCGCCTCGCAGCCTTCCGGGTTTGGCGAGCGCCCTGCCCTCCACTCGGCTTCGCGGTAAGCCCAGTCGGCCGCTGTCCCGTCGGCGAGTTGGCAGGGCGGCATTGTACCCAGCGCCTGCGATATGACCGCAGGACGCTCCGGTGTAGCCAGAGCCGCCGCCGTCTGCTGTGCGCGGTTCGCAGGCGACGAAAGCAGCGTCGTAATGGCATGTGCTGCCATTCTGGATGCCAATCGCGCCGCCTGCTGCTGGCCTTCCGGCGTGAGGGAGTCCAGCTGTTCAGGCGTCATGTCGGCCGGGTGCTCGACATTTCGCCAGGCTTCGGCATGACGAACCAGTACGGCCTGACGGGGGGCGTCGCACCATGCGGTCATGCCGAGGTCGCAGGTGCGCCGCCGAAAGAACTCCGCGGCGTCGTAATCTGCCGGCATGCCCTGCTCACCCGTCCGCTTCGCTACGGCCATGCGCTGGCACGCGGCCACCGAGTCGTCGATGCAAGCGCGTTCCAGACGTTCGGCCGCGCGCGGTGGGTTCCGGAAGTCAGTGGGCCCGTCCAGCAACAGGAATCCGTACTCGGCACAACCGGCCGACGAGCCCGAACCGCAGGCTTTGTCGAACAGCACCATGGCGGCGTGTGCATCGGGCTGGCCCAGCGCACCGGCGAGGGTCAGCTGCCCCAGACCGAGGCAGCCGCGGTGCATAAACGCATCACACGAGATCGTGTAGTAGCGCGCTGCGGCGATCGGGTCGGGCGGGACAGGCCCACCGTGATGGTACAGCTCGCCGAGGGTGGAACAGGCGCCGAACTCCTGCTGGGTGCAGGCGAGATCGAGAAGTTGAACGGCCCGCTGGGGGTCAGCAGCTACGCCACGGCCTTCCAGCAGCAGCCCGGCCAGATTGGAACACGCCAGGAACGCATTCTGCGTGCAGGCCTGGTCGTACAGCTCAGCGGCCCGGGCAGGGTCGGCTGTTACGGTGTCGCCCGCTTCGAACGAGGCGGCCAGATTGTTGCACGACAGAGGGTCACCCTCGTCGCAGGCGCGAGCGTCCATGTGCGCCTGAGGCAGAGCGCCCGCTGGCAGAGACGACTCCACAGGTCCACGACACGAGAGCAGCGTGCTGACGAGCAGGCCGACCCCGATGGGCCGCACCATTCTTTTCACATGCATTTCAGGGTTGAGCTTCGCCATTTTCATGGTTCCTGCGAGGTGTCCGGAGGACAATTTTCGAGACTCCCCTGCACGAGCAGGTCGACCCAGACCGCGCGGTGGTCGCTGGACGCAAACGGAAAGTCTCCTACCCATTCAAAGCCGGGCTGCCCGGCGGTCGGCCAGAATACGCCCGCCGCGACCACGGTCAGGTCATTGGATGGCAGGACGTAATCAATGCGCAGGTTGCCCACGCTGTTGTCGGAAAAGTCGGCCGTATCGAATGCTGGGTCGCCCCGATGCTGCGCGTTGATGCCACCCTGCGTGAGCGACGCGCGCCGCGCTCCTTCCGAAGCGGGTGCCAGCGTGCCATTCACCCGGTCATGCCCGAGCAGTTGAGCGACGGGGTGCAGGTTTTCTGCCGGGTCGAGGGGGTCGCTGTTCAAGTCGCCAGCGATAACAAAGGAACTTCCGGACTCGAGTCCGCCCGTATTTCCCGCGTCGTCATACACCCACGCTGCGCCGTCGATGTAGCGCGCCCAGAACACGACTTCGTCATGATTTCGAAGGCCATTGCGGTCTTCAGGGCCATCGAACGCAGGTGGCGTGGGGTGTGATACGAGAAAATGCAGGGTTTGTTCGCCGACCTGAATCGGAATATCGGCGTGCGTTTTGGACGACAGCCGAAACACCTCCAGCGCTGCGGCGGAATAATAATCAGAGGGCGAGTCGGTGGCCGCGTTATCGGGCAACAGAGCACCCTCAAAATCCTTCCAGAGAAAGGTTTGAAATGTGCGAATCTCGTTCACGTTCAGGGCGAAATTCGACAATACGGCAAAGGAATATTGTCCGGGGAATGTGCCATAACCAAATGAGTCGGCAGCCCATTCGGGTGTACCGGGATTTTCTGCAACCTGCCCGTCACCCGAAAGATCGACGCCGGCAGAGACACCGGTGTTGGAAGGTGCAATCCACGCGTGGGAGAACGTGATGGGGGAACTCGGGCCAGGCGCCGCATTTTGCAGATAATTTTCCTGAAAAATACGCAGCGTCTCACCCGACAAATCTTCGTCAAACTCATTGAGCAGCAGAATATC
>JAGWVZ010000449.1 GCA_018970625.1 Myxococcales bacterium
GATCAGAGTTTGGCACGTACTCAATCAGGTATTGATTGGCGAGAATCGAGCGCGCCAGCTTGTTGCCATCCTCGTAGGACACCGAGGCGTTATAGAAAGCGCGGTCCAGAATCTCGGACGTGTAGTGGGTCTCGACGAACGCGAAATAGCAATCGCCTGCCTCGACGTAACGGCCAGATGTCTGAAGGTCCCGGCACTGCTTGAAGTCGATGGACTCGGAGAGCTGGACCAGCTGTGTACCGAACGTGGGATCACCCATCATCACCGGCATCGCCTTGAACATGTCGATCCACGTCTTCATGTCATCAAAGCGGCGAAGCACTGCCAGAGAGTCCAGCAGCAACGTGGCCGATAACACGGCCCGCTGCGGATCTACTTCCTGGTAGTTGGTCGCGATTCGACTGAATCGCTCCGCGGCCTCACCGAGGTGATCAAACGTGTAGTACATGTAGGCCGTGACAAACTCGATCTGAACGGCATCTTCGACGCTCGGACTGGTCCCGAGATAGCGATCACAGGCGGTCATCATGCGGCTGTAATCTTCCGTGATCTCGGCCGGCTCGGGAATCGGTGGCAGGTCCGACTCGGCAGACACCATCTGATTTCCCGACTCGACCGCCTGCTCGGCTGCGACATCCACCATCTTCAGGTACGCACCGCAGGCATTGTACGTAGCCATCTCGTCGTACTCGCCGTTGCCGTCACTGCGCATCATCGTCTGCTCGTACGCACGAGCGGCTTCCTGATAGTCCTGACGATGGTAGTACAGCAGCTCGCCGTACAGAAACCACATCATGTAGGCGCTTTCCGTATCCGGGAAGTTCACCAGATAGTCCTCGAACAGTTCGTACGCGAGCGCGTAGAACTGGTCGCTTCGCATCGTCTGAGCCTCTCGATAGTAGGTCAGCGCCAGAATGCGTACGACCTGCTCAATGTCCTCTCCCCAGCCGGCGACGACCGCCGCGTCATAGTCCGCGAACGTCTCGGCCATATTATACAGTTCCAGCAGACGGGTCAGCTCGCGTACGATCTCGACTTCGTTGCCGGACGGCCGAGTATTGCTCACGATCTCCTGCTGGTACTCGATCACGCGAAAGCTGGTCGCGTTGATGGCGATCAACTCGCGGTAAAGCGCGGTAGAGTCATCGTAGAGGCCCTTGTCGCCGTAAATGCGCGCCAGACGTGCAATCAGGTCAAACGCGCTATCGGGCGCTACCGTCTGGAAGAATGAAACCGCCGTCTCGGCAGTATAAACTTCCGAATAGAACAACGTCATATCGCGCAGCGCATCGCGACGCAGCCGCTCACGGTTTTCGCCTGCGGCGATGCGGGCATCAGCTGCCTGCACCGTGTCGTAGAGCTCCTGCAACGCGAGCTCGTAACCTGCTGCGTCCTGCGACAGATTGTAATCGCACCACGCCAGCTTGTAGAGGGCGTAGGGGTACACGTTCGATGTCGGGTTGAGGGTCACATCGGCATAATATCGACGGGCGGTGTCCATGTACCCCTCGGCAAAGTCGATCTCGCCGAGCATCAACAGCGCCTGCGGCAGGTAGGGTGAGCGAGGATACTGAGCGGCCAGTGCCTCGAACACGACGCGCGCCTGATCGGTCTGTTCGCGCTGCAGCAGGTTGACGCCAAGATAGTACATGACGGCGTCGATGTCCGGGTACGTCGTCTCGTAGTCCAGATAAATGGAACGATAAATCTCAATGGCCTCATCGGCATACGAGTCGGCCTGAGCCAGGTCGGCTGCCGCGTTTTCCTCGAGTGCCCGTGCGCGTTGGGGATTCGATTCACGCGAGTCGAAGGCTGCATCACGCTGCGTGAAGCCGCGCTCTTCATAGTACCGCGAGAGGTCGTAAAACAGCTCCGCCAGACGGAACATGTAGTCGGCGCGCTGCGGGTCCGCCACTGGCGTTCCATCGACCAAACCCCGAAGTCGGCTCAACGCAGAGCCCGTGCGTTCCACGAACTCGACGTCCAGCACTTCTTCAAACTCCGACGCGCGTACCGACTCAGGTCCCGAACGAGCGTCCTGAAGGGTGTCTCCGCGTTCCGGCTCGTTGAGCGCTTCAACAGGCGAAATCTCGACCTGCGTCCGCTCACTCTCAAGCCCTTGCGCCTGAACGCCTGAAGGTAGGGTCCACATCAGGGCGGCAACCAGAACCGCCCACGTGCGTTTGCTCATCATGCAGTGTCTCTCCCAGCGGCCAAACCACGCCGCACGGCGGCACTTACTCGCAACGCGAGTTCACGTGGTAGTAGTAATAGCCCAGCTCGTCTTTCCAGTATTCGCCGTCGAACGTCCAAACCATGTACTCGCTTGAGGCGGTCGATACGTCGTCGAGGCTCTCCCCGCGGAACAGCTCGGCACGAAGCTCGGCAGAAATCTGGTCGGCTTCGGCGAGCTGCGTTTCGACCTCTACGCTTGTCATCGACCGGTCATGACGTTCCAGTTCCTGCAGGATTCCACTCAGTCGGCCGCGAACCAGCGCGCCGGCTTCCGCCACCGCGAAGTCGCGTGTCGCCAACACTTCGTTGTACAGGAACTGTCCCAGATCGGACTGCGCCCAACCAGCGTCCTCGCTCTGAATGTACCCCATCTCGCGGTCCAGCTCGTCAATAAACGCGACCGCCTGCCGAATCGACCGAACATCCAGCGTCACGCCGACGATCTGCTGAAGACGGGGGTCAAATCGTCGACCGCCCTGCTGTTCTGCGCTCTCGCGAAGGAAGTCATAGTAGGCCTGATCATCCGCAAGCCCGGCCATCGTCGACCGGAGCTGATCCAGCAAAGGACTGAATGTGAAATCAAACTCTTCGATCACACCGGCAACTTCACGCCAGCGGCAGTTATAGAACAGAATCACGGCCTGAAGCACCGGCGCTTCGGGATAATACTCATCATTGAAGAAAGGAGAGTTCAGGCTGTGCAGATTACCCAGCGCCCGGTTGAACTGTTCGGACTGATAGAATGCCCAGGACGACTCAAACAGAGAATCCAGCCAGTACTCGGAATTCCGGGGGATCTCCCCATACAGCTCCTCGGCACGCACGAAGTCGCCGGCGCCGTAGTACGTGCGAGCCAAAGAGAGCTGTGCCAGCTCATTCAGTCGGCGTGAGTCTGCATCACCCCGGCGCGTAAGCTCCATCACCTGCTCAAACTTCGTGATCGCCTCACGGGCCTGCCCCAGACGTACATGGGTAATGCCCGCAAGGAACTGCGATTGCGTATAGAACTCCGAAACAGGCGTCACAAAGCCCAGGTACTGCAGAGCCTGCTCACGCTCGCCGATGTTGAAATAGTGCTCTCCCAGGTAGTACGCCAGCTCATCACGGTACTTCTCCTCGACGCGATCCGGGAACAGATCGGCGAAGTTCGAGATCCGACGAAGCATCTCGGCGTCCCCTGGAAGCCGACGAGCAATCACGATCATCCACTCTGCGCTGGCCTCGAAGTAGGGATGAGCCGGCCCCTCCAGGATGATCTCGTCAAAGAACAGCAGCGCGCCCTGCAGAAGACGCATGCGAACCAACGTCTTCGCCAGCTCAAACTGAGCGCGGGGACGGATGCTGTCGACCGAGATGTCAGGATCATTCACGACGCGCCAGAAAAACCCTGACGCCGCAAGAAAGTCTTCGGCCTCGTAGTAGGCAATACCGTCCTGCAGATACCGGGCGGCTGATGTCGAGG
>JAGWVZ010000450.1 GCA_018970625.1 Myxococcales bacterium
ATCACGAATATTGCGGCGTCGCTCGATCTGAACAGCTCTGGCGCCCGGGTCCAGTTGTCGCTCGATCTGCCGTCGGTCTTCTACAACGTCGACCTGACCGCCACCGAATCGATGACCGACGTCATGGTTATCGAAACCGGGTCAGAGGCAGGGCAGGCTATCGCGAGCGGTCTCGCGTCGCGCTGGAGCTGGTCTGCCGAGGTGATGCCATGAACAGAAAATGCAATCGAATCAGCTTACTGGCTGTGCTCTCCCTCTCCGCTGCACTGACGCAGGCGTGTACCAGCGAAGACAACGCCGGCGAAGGAACGGTGTCGATCACCGTCGCCGGCGGCGAAGCCGTGCGTAGCGGTTTTCCGCACACCGAAGGCACGCGCCTCTACGAATTCGCCGATGGATGGGAAATCAGCTTTGATCGCTTCATCGTCTCGGTCGGCGGCGTCACATTCAGCGAGCCTGACGGACCCGCCGTCGCCGATACGCCGGACGCTGTGCTCGTCGACCTCGTCGCCGAGCCCGACGCCGTCGTAGACGCCTGGGTCATTGAAGGCGTTCCTGCCCTTCGACATGACGTTGAAATTGACCTCATTGCCGCAAATTCTGCGTCCCGAACCATCAATGTCTCGGCTGAAGACTCTGCCCAGGCGGTGGCCGCTGGAGCCACTCTGTGGATCTCGGGCACGGCCACTCGCGGTGACGAGGTTGTTCCCTTCGACTTCGTCTTCGATCGCCCCATCGCCTACTCACGTTGCTCCAACGGCGTCGACGGCACCCGCGGCCTGTCGGTTCCCCGCAATGGTGAGGCGCAGGTGAGCGTCTCACTGCACGTCATTCACCTGTTTGAGACCGCCCTCGTGGTGCAGGACAGCGATCTGCGATTCGACGCCATGGCCGCCATGACAGGCGACGACGGCCTGCTGACCCTGAGCGACCTCGCCACGCAATCGATTCAGAATCCGCTGGGCGCCGACGGACAACCGCTGACCGACAACGGTGACCCCATCGTCTACAACGACGCTGGCCTGTTGCGCCCGCAAGACTACAACCTCGCGGAATTTCTGGACTATGCGTCCCGCAACATGGTGCACTTCAACGGCCTCGGACTCTGCGCCGCACGCTGGGCAGACGCCAACTGAGGCCCACCGGGTCGGCGTTCGCGATCCGTGAACAAGTCGGGCTGACAGGGCGTACTACCGCCCTGAAAAGGCCCTCTGATCGAGTGGCGCTGGTCGCTCAGCCCTGAAGAAGGCTCTCGACGATGGGCTTGATGTCCTTGCCCGGGAAGCGGCCCTTGAGCTTCGGCGACAGCTTGCCCATCACCTTGCCGGCGTCCTTCACGGTCGTGGCGCCAACCTCGGCGATGACCTCTTTCGCCATGGCCGTGACCTCATCGGCCGAAAGCTGTGCAGGCAGGTACGTCTCGATGACGGTCAGCTCGGCGCGCTCCGTTGCGGCGAGATCTTCGCGACCGCCGGCCGTGAACGCTTCGATGCTGTCACGACGACGCTTGGCCTGCGACGAAAGGAATGAGATCTCTTCCTCTTCGGTCGGCTGCTTCTGCGTGTCGATCGCGAGCTTCTTGATGTCGGCGAGCAGCATGCGAATGACGCTCAGGCGATCTGCCTCCCTTGCCTTCATCGCCTCTTTCATATCTGCTGTGAGCTTTTCCTGAAGTGACACGGGTAAACCCCTTTTGAACGGATTGTGAACCATGACCATGACCTCTGGCGCAAACGGGCGTCTGCACCACCCCACGCGATACGGCCTTGCTGGCGGGGCATTTGTTTTCAGCATGGTCTGTGCGCTGTTGCAAGGGTGTGGCACCGAATCGGTCGACGAGTCGGATGTTTCCGATGGAACCGACCCGGAGGGCGGCTGCTCGGGGGACTCGTGCGGCGCTGGCTTTGTGTGCCTCGAGGACACGTGTTTTCCCGAGGGTACCTGTCTTGATGGCGACGACGACGGCTTCGGCGAGGGGTGTTCGGCCGGCGAAGACTGCGATGACACGCGGTTTGACGTGAACCCCGCGCGCTCGGAGATCTGCGACGACGAAGACAATGACTGCGACTTTAGTGTCGACGAAGGCGGGGTGTGTACGCCGTGCAACCCCAGCTGCACCCCCGGTACGGCGCTGTGTACGGGTGAGCAGGTGATTCGGTGCGACGATTCGTCGGGATGCGCGCGCTACGGCACACCCGAGACCTGCCCTGGCGGTCAGTTCTGTCAGCAGGGCGCTTGCGTGCAGCGCTGTGAAGATACCGACGGCGACGGCTTCGGCGTACGCTGTACCGACCAGCGCGAAGACTGCGATGATACACGGAGCGACGTGTATCCGGGTGCGCCCGAGCTTTGCGATGAGCTCGACAACAACTGTGACACGCGCACCGACGAAAACTTTGTGTGCGATTCGCCCACGGAGTGCGTCAGCAACTGCGTCGCGGGCCCGGCAGAGTGTGTCGCTGGCGGTGGTGCCCGTGTGGAGTGTGTGGAAGATCCTGCAGGCTGCTTCCGCAGCCGCGCGACGGTCTGTCCGGCCGGTACTCGTTGCTCCAACGGCACCTGCAGCGCGGCCGTCACGTGTGTGGATCGTGACGGAGACGGCGCCGGCCCCGGTTGCGCCACCAATGACTGCCGACCCTCAGACCGGGCCTCACACCCTGCTGCTGCGGAGGTCTGCGATGGTCTCGACAACAACTGCAACGGCGTTGTGGACGACGGCGGCATTTGTTCCACGTGCGACAACGCGCCCATCGAGAGTCCGGTGGTCGTTCCGGCCAGTGGTTCGGTGTATCGCGTCTCGTGCGGCGGCGCCGAGTATTTTGCCGTCGATGGTGTGGCTGCCGGCAGCACCCTGTACGTCGTCAGCGGCGGCACTTCGGATGTGCCGCTGGCGATTGGCCGCGCAGGCGCCGCCTTCACCGCGGTAGCCACCGATGAGCAGGTCGGCGGATTCCGAATGGCCCGCTACACGGCACCTTCTGCAGGGCGATACCTGATTCGGGCAACGGCTTCTGGCGGCTCGGCGTACCAGCTCGCCGTGGCGGTCGATGACGGCGCCTGCACCACCGACGCTTTCGAGCCCAACAACTCGCCGCTGTCTCCCATGGCCATTGGTGCTACCGGATTTGCGGGCGGACAGGGCATGTGCTCGGGTGAGCTCGACTTCTACAGCGTGACGGCGACCCCCGGCACGGTGCTGTCGGCTGCCGTTGGCCATGACGGTGATGGCGGGGCCTTGCTCATGACCATCTGGCGAAACGGCACCGAGGTGACCACCTCGTTTGGCTCGGCCAGCTCAGACGGGCTCATCAATGGACGCCACACGCACATGCGGCTGGACCTGCCCGGCGAATATGTGGTGGGCGTGCGAGGGTTTACGGCTGGCATTACCACGGACTACGCATTGAACCTGCGGGTGGAGCGCGCCGCAGCCTGCACCGACGACAGCTTTGAAACCACCGGCGGACTCGACAACGACACGGTCGCCACGGCGTCCACTGTCGCGGGTGCTTCGGTGTCTGGCGTGCTGTGCCCGGGCGACTACGACATCTACCGTGTGGGCAACAAGGCCGAAGGGAGCCAGATCAGCGGCAGCTTCACAGGGGCCGCCGGCCTTGAGGTGGCGACGCTTCTGAACGGCTGGGGCGCACGTCGTCTGTTCCCCACTCCCGTTTCG
>JAGWVZ010000451.1 GCA_018970625.1 Myxococcales bacterium
AACGGCGCAGAGGCGGACTATGGTCGTCCCGTAGGCTGCCTGTCCGATGCAGAATGCACCGTCGTCGAGTCTTGTCAGTTTGGCCTGTGCTCGCCGGTTGAATCGACGGAGCTGGCTGTTTCGTTGCAGTTCTCACCGCCCGATTATCGCTCCGATCTGGTTGCGCAGCAGGTCGTAAATGTCCCCATCAGGATCGGTCAGTCGCTCCCTGATTTTGCTCTCGCCGCACCCGTCAGGGTCTCGGGCGCCGTATCGTATTCAGGGCTCTCCGGACTGGTAGGCAGCGCCGACGTTCGGCTTCGACGCGTAGACGGAATTCCGGGGCAGGAGTTCGCTACCAATGTGACCACATCCCGAAACAGCGGGACCTTTTCGGTGCTTTTGCCTCCCGGTTTCTATGACATCACAGTCGCGCCCGAATACGCGAATCTTCCGCGTTATCAGATTCGCAACGTCGAGGTGGGGACGCTGGGGGTCAATGCATGTCCAGAAGACAACGTCACGTTCTGTCAGCTCTGGTCATTCGCCTTGCCGGCACCCGAAGACCACGTTGCACTTCGGGGAGTAGTGGAGCGTCGAATCGACGGTATGAACATGCCGGTGGCTGGCGCCCGAGTGTCAGCGGCGAGCGCCGACGGTTCGATTGTGACGACCGAGGCGGTAACAGACGCGTCCGGGGCATTTGTCGTATTTGTACCGCCGCGCGACCAGAACTATGTGTTTACGGTTCGCCGATCACAGGACTCAAGCGCAGGCGAGCTGTCGCTTGACCTGCCGGTGCTTGATTTTAGCCCCTACGCGTTCTCGCGCGAGGGCGATGACGCACGCGTGGTGCTGTCCATCGGAGACCTTGCCCTTCCCGCACGTGTAACAGGGCGTGTGATGGCTGGGGATGGCACAGGCACAGCAAACGCCGTGGTGCTGATTCATGGGCGGCAAGAGGCGTCTCCGCTGGAACCAGGTGCGCAACATGTGACGCAATCAGTGTTGTCACGTACCCTGACATCGGAAGCTCTGAGCGCGGAGGGTGACTTTCACGTCGAGTTACCGCCGGGTCGGTACGAGGTCATAGCCGCGGGCACCGAACCAGCTGCGGGCGTTTCGTCCGTCGCGGAGCTGACCATAGAGCCCGGTGACGAGAGTTATCGGGGAGGGCCTGTAGAACTGCAGTTGTCGGGAAGTGTAGCTGTTTCTGGCACTATCGTTCATGATCAGAGGGCACCCATATCGGGAGTGACCGTCTCGGCCGAGTTGATTGAAATCGATGGTCGCCCAGCTGAATTGTTTCCGGTGACGAGGGCCCTGTTTGGCCAGACGGTCGAATCCTCGGCGGATGGTTCGTTCGAGATGCAGCTGGCGCCGGGCACCTATTCTCTGGTCGCGGTTCCGGCAGCGGAATCCGGATTGGCAAGAACGTCCGGGGTGCTCGTCGTAGACGGAATCAACACAACGCCGGAGCTGCGTCTGGAACCCGGAGGCGCGGTGGCCGGAAGGATTGTTTCGGTCGATGGTACACCCATCGCCGGCGCTACGGTTGAGGCATGGACAGCAGACCCAACGAACCCTGCATTGATTGATCGGGCGGTAGCGGACGAGCGCGGGCAGTACCGGCTGGTGATTGCAGCGCCGTGAATCCATGTTGGGGAACGCAGGGGTTGCAGATGTAGCCCGCCGTGTTAGACGTTCCTGCCTTCTACAACCGAGACGCGAGCCGGTTCCCCATGTCATCCCAACCTTCTTCAGCGCGGGTCAGAACGGCTTCGCGCATCATGATGTTGTCGCTCACTGCGCTGGCACTCTGGACCATCTACGGCACCCTGGTCGGTGTGTGGCGTGGTTTAACCGCAGACGAAGAACAACGCCCACGAGTAGAAGATGCAGCACGACCGGATTGAAGAGCTACTGAGAGAGCTGCATCGCGAGACGATGGAAACTCGTGGTGCGACCATCAAGACGGATAATTCGATTCGCAGTCTCGCAGGCGAGATACGTCAGGTAACGGAGCGACAAGCCGGCTACGAACGGCGCGCGACCATGAACTCCATGGTCGCCTACGTGCTCTTCGCATTGCTGAGCTTCGCGGGCCTCCTGCTTTTCTTCCGGGCTGCGCTGTCTCGTGCCGAACTGGATCGAGCTCTCGTCGATGAACAACAATCAGGGCTTCAGTCACGCGTCGCCGAACTGGAAAGCGAGGTAGCCCGACGACGTGAGAGCGAGCAGGCGGCCTATGAGTTTTATGAGCTCCTTACGTCAGGCCGTTCGGCCGATGTCGTCGAGCGATGGAATGTGGCTCAGGGGCGGCTAACCGATCGTGCAACGATTGAGCTGTTCCGCCGGGAGGTCGACCGCATTCGACATGAGTTGGCGCGGGAAGCCTATGAGTTGGGACTTCAGAACGCGCGCAATCAGCTTTGGGAGGTGGCCCGGGACGCGTTCACCCGCTCTATCGCCTATGTGGATGTAGCACCCTACTCACCAAGCCTCTACTTCCATCTGGCAGAGTCACTGTACAACCTGGACGACTGCGGCACCGCCATTCGGTACTATGATCTCTCCATGACAACGGGAACGATGGAGCGTCCTCAGGCCATTCTGAGTCATTTTCACCGGGCGGAGTGTCTTCAGCGTACCGAGAGGCCGCTGGAGGCCATGGAAGCCTATCGTCAGTTTGCGCGCCGCTACGAAGACCATCACTGGTCAAGTACCGCTCGTTCTCGCGTGGAGCGACTCGAAGAGCGACAACAGCAGTCAGAAGATGGCTCACCTGCCTCAGCTACACCATGAACAGAAGCTCGGCCTCGTAAACGAAGGCCTCAGAGATGAGCGGCCTCTCGTTACACAGAGTCTTCTCCGTAAAGGCCACTCACGCTCGGGTAGCTCTGTACCTTGGTGCGTGCAATGCGCCAGCAATGCTCAACGAGCCATGAAACGGTGCGATCCTGACGATCGGCTTCGTTCTTCATTTCATTGAACACATCGTCGGGAACATAGACTGTCAGTTTCTGCTTGGCGGCCATCGTACTTCTCCAGAAAAGAGGTAATCTCGCAGGGGGCGATTATCCTACATGTAGGACGATAACCTCCCCTGACGGCCTTCGCAAATTTCTGCGGTACGTTGCGGTGCTGTAGCGCACCGCAATCCACCGTTACCGGCCAGCTTAAAAGCTAAACATTTTCAGCATCTTACAAAATATCAGCCCGCAGACCATCTCAAACCGTCCAATTTTTCGACGGTCATCGCGGCGCTCTCCCACCTGAGCGATTCGCAGACCACTACGGAGATCCGGCCCGTAGATCTGAGCTGACGACTCACAGAGATGTCGTGAAACGGTGAACGCTGCCCCCGCTTCTGCACCATCAGACCTTTAAAAAGCAACCTCTTCGCTGGTGAAGAGCGGCATGTGATACCAGGCGTGTGCGATCAGTCGTGGTTACCGGAACGGCATTACTGGGCAGTTTCTGCGCCTTCGTCACCGAGGACTTCGCCGACGGTGTTGGTATCCACTGCGATGGGGTACGTGGCGCGGAAGCGGGCGCCAGGTGCAGGTCTTGCACCTTCGAGGAAGCTGAACGCAATGCCCGTAGAGCAGCGCAACGCATCGAAGCTGATCTCGTACTGGGCGCCATCATTTGGGGTGCTCTGACCCGCTGGACCGGGCGAGACGAGCGGTGCGAA
>JAGWVZ010000452.1 GCA_018970625.1 Myxococcales bacterium
CCGTAGGAGTCGCCGCACCACACCTGCGGGAAGTGCATGTGGGTGTCGATGAAGCCCGGCAGGAGGAATGCGCCGTGGTGGTCGACGACCGTGGCGCTCGCGAACTCGGCAGGCAGCTCAGCCCAGTGACCGCACCACTCGATCACTCCCTTGTCGTCGACGACGAGCGCGCCGTCGGGGAAGTGCGCGAGGTGCTCGGGCGCATCGGAGACCAGGGGTGCCCCGGCGATATGGAAGATGTGGCCGCGATGGACGGTGGACATGGTGCTCCTTAGGGGGTTAGGGCATCAGTTGCGGGAAGCGGGCGATGAGCAAGGCGAAGATGACGATGCAGAGAACGTACAGGGCAAGGACGACACCGGCGCCCTGCCACGTGCGTTTGGACGCGGTCGACTCGGGCGGCACAAGCCACCAGTTAAGCAAGGTCGATGCCCAAGGAATCAGCAGGAATCCGGTGATGGCCACGCTGACGGCATTGCCGATGAAGACGCCGAGGGCGGGCTCGATGCGGAGCCAGTCGGTGGTGACGTGGTTGAGGGTGAAGAATTCCAGCATCACGATGGGGTAAAGCACTAGCAGAACGATCGCGCTGAGCTTCCAGGCTGGTGGTGGTTTGCCGGCTGACTCACTCTTGGTGAACCAACTCTCGAATGCCGAATCCGCAGGTCGTACGTCATAGCGCTGCACGTAGGGCGTCGACTCGGCCACGAGCGCCTTGCGCTCTGGGCTCTCCTCCCACTGATGCAGGTCCGTCGCGGTCTCAAATGCGACGATTGCCACCCAGTCCGCGTTGACTCCGGGAATGGGGGCCTGCAGGCGCTGACCGACGTATCCGGGGAATTGCTGTTGTGCGGCCCCCATGCGCCCCTGCCATTCGGCGAACCATGCGTCGCTGCCCGGCTTCACGCGCGAGGTGATGACTGTCGAGGCCGATCCGTTACGACCGGTGTTGAGGATGATGTTGGTTACGGGCGCACCGACGGAGTAGGGCTCCAGGCTGCGTTCGAACGATCGGAGTGCGTCGCTGTCGGACCATGCGCGAGCCTCGGCGACGGTGGCGAAGCGCCACATCATCGTGGGCGTCGTGCCGGAGGGGTCGAGGTGCACTTCGCTGGCGTCGAAGCCGGGCGCATGCAGCAGTGAGTCGGTCAATTCACCGGCTAGCCGAGTGAACTCGCGGGTTGCCCCGGATCGCAGCCGATACTGAGTCACGACCGAGGCTGATGCGGTCGTTGGGGGACTGGACACGCGCACAGCATGCGTGCTCGGGGGAGCGTTGCCTAGGGCTTTGGCTTGCACGTGGTGCTAGCACCACGCTGCCGATCTGCAAGCCTGGACCGCGGAGATTCAGCGCGGGGCAGGCCTGAGACGAGGCACCATGTCCGTGTGTCAGAGACGACCGTGGGCCGGGTGCTCATCATTGAAGACGACCCGTTCGCTCGCACCTTGCTCAGCAGCGTCGTGCAGGGTCTGGGGTTCGAAGTCGTCCAGGCCGTGGGCACGTTCGCGGAAGGGATCACGGTCGCCCGCGAGCGCACGCCGGACATCGCACTCATCGACCTTGACCTCGGCGAGGGTCCGACAGGGATCGACCTCGCCCACGGCCTGCGCCGGACGCAGCCGCAGATCGGCGTTGTGTTCCTCTCGACGTACGCCGACCCGCGTCTGCTGGGATCCGTCCCGGAGCTGCCATCAGGCGCTCTCTACCTGACGAAGCAGCAGGTGTCCGACACGTTTGTCCTGGCCGATGCGCTGGCTGCCGTGCTCGACCATCCAGTAGACGACTATGGCGCCGCCCACGCGGATCCACGCCTAGCTGACCTGAGCGACTCGCAGGTCGAAGTCATGCGCCTCATCGCTGCCGGATGCAGCAATGCCGAAATCGCTCGGCGACTCGTCATCGAGGAGGCGTCCGTCGAGAAGGCTGTGATGCGCCTGATTCGACAGTTGGACATTCGGGCCACTCGAGCCGAGAATCAGCGCGTCATGATCGCGCAGGCTTACGTTGCGCTGAGCGGAGCCCGTGTCGTCCGCCGCGACTAGGGGAGTCGCTCCGGTGATCCCTCCAGGGTCCGGTCCAACGCTGCGCGGGCGGGTTGGTGGACCGTGGATCGCCTCCTGGCGGCTATGGCTGCTGTGCATGCCGATGGCTCTTCTATTCGTTGCGAGTGACTTGCTCACCGCAACGTCGCCCGCGGTGGCCTTGGGTTGGCTCGCCGCCTGGGCGCTGGCTACGTGTGCTTCCTTCGTCGTCTTCTGGCTTCTGCGGGTGACCGTTTTCCGCAACCTGTCTGCGCGCCCGTTGCCCGTCTCGCTGGCAGTGCTCACTGGCGGTGGCTACGGGCTGTTCTACAGCTGCGCGCTGTGGGCATCGGCGTCTCTGCTTCGCCTCTCATCGCCGCAGCCGTGGCCGCTTCGGGTGGTGGTCATCACGATCCTTGGTTTGTGGCTTGTCCCCGTCCTCTGCATCATCCTCGACTTCGTCAGTCAGGAGCGCGCTCAGCGAAAGGCTGATATCGACGCCTTGGTATCGATTGAGGTCATGCGCCTGCGCGAGGTTGACGTTGCTCGGGAGTTGCGCTCGGAGATTCGCGCGGGCGTGCAGGACACTCTCGATCCCCTGCGCGCACGCGTGGAAGCTGCCCTGGTCGGTGCCGAGTCGGATGCGATCGAGGCTTACCCACACCTCGCCGAGACCCTGCGTGAGGCAGCAGACGCTGCCGTGCGGCCCATGAGCCGAGACCTCTGGAGGCAGGCGTCCACACGCTACCCGCGGGTGCCTTGGGAGCGGGTCATCGTCGAGACCATGCGCACGCAGCCGCTGCGCACCTGGGTCCTCGTGGCCCTCGGTCTCCTCGTCGATGGCGTGTTCGCGCTTGCTGACCGGGGACTTGCCACGGTCTTACCGTCAATGCTGATCAGCACCGTGCTCGTCATCGCCATCTGTGAGATCGCCAATGCAGCTATGCGTCGCTGGCCGCAGGTTCATGCTCGCCTGTTCATTGCCGGTGCTATCAGCCTGCAGGCCCTCAACGTGGCAGCCCTGGCCTACCGTCATGCGCTGTGGGGGATGCCGGTCTCCGCTCCACTCGTCGCGATCCAGATCCTGTCGGGAATCGGCTTCATCTTGCTGACGTCGGGTTTTGGCCAGTGGCGCTCGGAGATGGTGTCCATGCGGGAGGCCCTCCGGGCTCAGGTGGACCAGGAATTCATCAATTCACAGGCACGCGGACGCGAACTCGCCGACCTAGCCCGCGACGCTGCCCGCGTCCTGCACGGCACTGTTCAGTCGCGACTGGTCGCGTGCTCGCTGGCCATCGAGCGGGCGCTTCAGACAGGCGATCGCACGGCACTCGCAACTGCCTTGTCCGCCGCACGCGAGGCTCTCGACGAGCCGCTGGACGACACGCTGCGCGCGACGGGGTCCATCAGCGCTGAAGTTGCTCGCAAGGTGGCGCTCTGGGGTGACGTGTGCACGTTCACTGTCAGCATCGACCCACGTGTCGACGCCATCGCCGCAGTCGAACCCCTCGTTGTCGGCCGCGTCGTGGAGGAGGGGCTCACCAATGGCATCCGACACGGGGCGGCGACCGCTGTTGACGTGGAGGTGAGCCTCGATGACGATGCCGTGGTTGTGCGCGTGCTCGACAACGGCTCAGGGCCGAGGGGCGGCAC
>JAGWVZ010000453.1 GCA_018970625.1 Myxococcales bacterium
TACGAAAGCCGGCAGCAACCGCCAGCGACGACCCGGTTGGCTGCCGAACCCCGCCGTTCAATCACACACGGATATCTGGCGAGGAATACCCGCCGAAAGGTTCTCGGGCTCACCCTGCTCACGAATCAGAATATTGTCCTCCAGCCGAACTCCGCCAATGCCTCGCCAGCGCTGCACTTCTTCCCAGCGAACAACGCTGCCGAACCGGTCACGATTTTGCGGTGAATCCAGCAAGGCATCCACAAAATAGACGCCTGGTTCCACGGTCATCACAAAGCCCGACTGCAGCGGCATATCCACCCGCGGACGGGCCCCGCAGCACAACCGCCCTGCGGGTCGGCCCGCCGAACGACCGCCCACGTCGCGTACACCCAGGCCCAGCATATGGCCCACACCGTGCGGAAAAAAGAGCGCCACCGCGCCTTCGTTCGCAAGCTCCACCGGATCACCACGCAAAATGCCCAGCGACACCAGCCCATCCGCAATCACCTCGGCCGAGCGCCGGTGGACGTCGTGCCACTCAGTACCGCACGTCGAGAGGGCGATACTCGCATCCATCGCGCGCTCCACAAGCGCCAGAAGCGCCGCATGTCGCGTGTCACCGGCGTTCCCCGCAACAAATGTCCGCGTAATATCGGCCGTGTATCCCGCGATGGCACCACCAGCATCCACCAGCACGAATTCACCCGTTCTCACCGTGTCCATGCCCGGGTGACCATGCAGAATCGCCGAACGGGCGCCCGCGCCCACAATGGTGCCATACCCGGTCGCGTCCGCCCCATGCCGAAACATCTCGGCCTCGAGCTCAATCTGCACGCGCCGCTCGGTGACATACGGCCTCGCCACCTCTCTCGCGCGCAGATGTCCGGCAAACGTTGCGGCCGTAGCCCGACGCAGCAGATCGATCTCCGCCTCATCCTTCACACGCCGCACCGAATCCAGCGCTTCCTGAACCCGAGGCCGATCGGAAACATGCGTCCGTTTCTCGTCGGGGACACACCCCAGCCACACCTGCAGTAGCGATGATCGTCTGGCCAGCCATGTGTCCAGCTCGCTCACGGGACGCCCTTCGGGTTCTTCCTCGGAGCCATCCCAGAGGCGCTCTGCTTCGGTCACGGGCACAACAAAACTCACCCAGCCTTCAGATGGGTCAAACGCCATGATGCCGCCCGGACGACGGCTACCACTCAACCAGTAATAATCCGGATGCGGTACCCAGGGAAACGTCTGATCATGCCCTCCCGGGATCGGTACCGGCTCACCCGCGGCGACAAGGACGACGCCGCTGAACGCGGACAGAAGAGATGCCAGCCGGCTCTGGCGTGCCTGTATGGTGGGTGCGTCGAAACGGTACATCAACGTTCTCCGTGCATGGTTCGACGGCCAGAGTACGCGATCCATCAGCGGTTCGTAAACCGACACGCGACGTCGCCCGCGGAGCCCGTTTATGCGTCTACACCCACGGATTTGCCATTCCGGGGACAACGGCTCGCCCGTCCACAGCCCAAACGCGCAAACCGACCGTTCACATCACACACGTAGACACCGCAGAAACTTAACCCTGTGACTCACGCATGCACACGGGAGCGCCCCGGAAATGGTTCCGCAGCCGGTATGCGGTCCGTTATTCAGAAGTGACCGATGAGCTGCAGCTGACCCAACAGCTGTGTGTCGGTCCCTGCCGGGAACCAGGCCCGAACCTCGGCCGCGGCCCGCAGGTTTTCGGTGACATCGAACAGGCCCGCCACGGTTGCGGTAGTGGTATCAATCTCTACATCGGGTGTCTCGCGCGACAGCCAGTCGGCACGAACGGTACCTGAGAATTTCTCGGTGAAACCATAATTGGCTGTCACCGAGAAACCGATGGAATCAATGGAATCGCTGGTACCAAAGTTCACCTCACCCAGCAGGTTCAGGTTACCGAACGTGAGCCCGGTATCGACATCGAGCAGCAGATACGGTTCGTCGGCCACAATGGGGCCATACGACGTGGCCACTCCCACGTGTCCGGCATCGAATGCGTAGTCGAAGCGGCCGCCCGCAGTGGCCGACTCAGGGGTCGTCGGCAGATCCCAGTTATTCGAAATCCACGCAATGGCAGTAATTCCGTTTGCACGATAACCGCCAAATACACCCGTCAGGTTGAATGGGTCGGTAATCGAAAAGATCTGGCCCTGACTGATCTGAAACCGGTCAATCGAGTCAATCAGCTCAGCGCCAATCGGTGCGTTGATTTTGCCCGCAGCCACGAAGCCGCCGCTGTTGGGGCCGAATGAATAGTCGAAATATGCCTGTTCAATCAGGTCATCAAAACGAATCGTGGGCAATGACGGAAACCAGTTCATGTCGGTACGAATCAGCATGGTTTCGGTCGGTGATGCGATGATGTCCACCTCGGCTTCCGTCAAACCAACCGTCACAGCGTCTGCCTCGGGAGCATAACCCACCATGGGGATTGAAACATCGCTTTCGGCGAAACCATGCACTTCAACAACTGGTGCGTCCTGCGCATGAGCCGCAGCTGCGGCCGAAACCAGAAACAGAGAACACGTAACACAACGAAGCGTAGAGAACGCAGACATGGCAATACCTCCCGGAATAACTCATTCCGGCGAAACAATCCGTGTGGAACGGGAGCCCCGCGCACACCCTGTGCGACAGGCTCCCTCGAACATGTTTGATCAGCGAATGAACAAATTATCCGATCGCGTGTGTACCGTCCTCGCCCGTTCGGATTCGAATGCAGCGTTCGAGCGGCAACACAAAGATTTTCCCGTCACCGATCTTGCCCGAACGCGCGCCCTTGATGATGGCCTCAATCGTGCGATCGACGAAGTCGTCATTCACAGCACACTCAATGCGAATTTTCTTCAGCAGGTTCACCTCTACCTCGGCACCACGATAGCTCTCCTGATAGCCTCCCTGGGAGCCAGCGCCCACAGCGGTCATGACCGACATGCGCCAGACCTCGGCTTCGGCAAGGGCCCGCTTCACGGCGGGAAGTCGTTCGGGCTGAATGTATGCGACAATCAGTTTCATGGCGATTCCTGCGGATTAGTTGGTGGTGAAAATCTGGAATCCGGCATAGGCTTCCTGCCCATGCTCCGAAATATCGAGGCCACGCAATTCTTCATCGGCCGACACACGAAGGCCCATGGTCTTGTTCAGGACAAAGAGCATAACCCAGGAAATCGGGAAACAGAACGCGCCCACCGCGGCAATACCAATCAACTGAGCGGTGATGCTCGCCCCGTCACCGAAGATGCCGGTGGCGAGCGTACCCCAGATGCCACAAATCAGGTGCACCGATGTCGCACCCACCGGGTCATCCAGCTTCAGACGGTCAATTCCGATCACCGCCAGAACCACGACCGCACCAGCGACCGCGCCAATCACGATCGACTCCATCGGCGAAACAATGTCGGCGCCGGCCGTAATACCCACCAGACCGGCCAGACAGCCATTCAGGATCATCGTCAGGTCAGGCTTCTTCTGCACCACCCAGGACACCACGCCCGCCACCATCAGACCAGTCGCGGCTGCAAGGGTCGTCGTCACACAAACGTAAGAGACCGGACCGGGATCGGCCGACAGCACCGAGCCCCCGTTGAACCCAAACCAACCCAGCCACAGAAAGAACATGCCCGCGGCCGCGAGGGGAAGATTATGG
>JAGWVZ010000454.1 GCA_018970625.1 Myxococcales bacterium
CCGAATCTGTTTGCCAGCGCTTTCCATCGAAGCGAACGGTTGCGAACGCGTCATCAGGGTCGTGCTCAAAGGCCAGCACCCATTGATGACGTTGTGCCTCTTCAAGAAACAGCTGTTTCTCGCGCATCGCAACGAGCGGCTGAAGGTCGTATCCCATCACCCAAACCGGTTGAACATGGCCGCGGGTTGGAAAAAGGTCCGCAACGAAGACTGTATGCGTCTCCGGAGTGTCCAGATGGACAAGCTGCATGCCAGGGGTGTGACCGTGTACGGGTTCTACCCGTAGGCCCGGAAACAAAGTCGCTGGACCGTCCACAAATTCGATGGGCGCGCCATCCGCGGTGCCAAGCATACGAAAATTCTCCGGCCTGTAGCTGCCTGTATCGCGCAACGTCGGGTGATGGGCCCACGTCCAGTTCTCTCGCTGAATCCAGTGGGTCGCATTCGGAAAGGTCGCATGTAGCTCGCCGGACTCGTGTTGCTGTGTGAGGCCGCCCGCGTGGTCGAAGTGAAGGTGAGTCACCACCACATCGGTCACCTGGTCCAATCGGAACCCTGAAGCCGCCAGCGAGTCTTTCAGTCCGTTCGGATGTCCTTGCACCGCATACATCTCACGTTCACGTGGTGACCACTTGGTCCCCATGCCGGCGTCGATCAGCACGACACGCTCGTCAGAAACCGCCAGCAGACATCGCGCCGCCATGCGGATTCGATTGAGGTCATCTGCAGGGTTCGTTTTCTCCCAGAGCGGCTTGGGGATGATTCCGAACATCGCTCCCCCATCCAGCGCGAATCTGGATTCCATGAGCGGTATGAGACGGTGGAACATGTTGGTTTTCCGTTTCGCAGACTCGAAGTAGTATGCCGAGGATCTTCATTGGTGTGCTTCTTTTGCTGCAACTTGTCACCTTCATGCATCCGTCCGGGATGTAAACCGCCCAAGGCGCATGGCAGACCCCGCAAAGAGCCCGTCGTTCAACTGGGCCGTCATGGTGCTGGCTGTTCTCGCTTCAGCCATGTTCGCCATCTTTCCTTGGTGGTTCAGCGCACGTGTCCCCCCGGCGGAGCCGCTCAGCAGCTCTGCGAACGATGAAGGCATTCAGCAGGCGCTTGGAGATGACAGCCACGGCTCTGGTGAAGTCGACGTCATCGACGAGGCCACGGAAGAACTGCTTTTTATTCGTGGACAGGTTCTGCAGCCCAATGGTGAGCCGGCGCCTGACGCGACCGTGATCGTGCAGGCGTCACGTGCTTCACAAAGATATGAGGCTACGACAGATGCGGCGGGTATGTTCCAGGTGTCTGGAATTCAGGAGTTCGTTCACATTGTTGAGGCCACACACCCTGAGTTTGGTCCCGCGATGGCCGTCGGTGTACGGCCGGGTCCGACACTCCTTCGTATGGTTTTGCAGAGTGGACGGGAGCTGTCAGGTACCGTGCTGCACAACGATGAACCCGTGGCGGGGGCTGTCGTACGGCTTGCGGGACCGGGTCTGTACCCGCCTCGGCTGGTAGTGGCGGATGCTTCTGGGCAGTATCGGCTGCCCGGGGCTCGTGCGGGGACATGGCAAATGGTAGTGACTGCTCCCGGGGCCGGAACAGGATTTGGCCACTTCGTGGAGATACCTGATGATGGCCAGCACGAGCGAATACGGCACGATATCGCCTTGCAAGACGCTCCTTCATTCACGCTGACGGTAGCCGATCAGGCCAGCGGGCAACCGCTTGCCGGAGTCGTTGCGACGATTTCTGAAGCTCCGATACACCTGGTTTCGTTGGGCGTCGAATTGGCAACGGGCGTCGTGGATGTCGATTTTCTCCCTCTGGGCGCGTACTGGGTTCGCATCCTCGCGCCTGGGTATCTACCGCACGCACAGCGCCTGTTGGTCACAGGCGACCCGATTCGGGTCACGCTGTCGGCGGGCGCGCGCATCTCGGGTCGCGTGGTCGATGAAGCCGGGAATGGACTCGCCGATGTGCAATTGACTGCCTTTGTTTCCGAAGGTGAGGGCCCTCGTTGGGAGTTGCGCAACACGCTGTTCGACGAGTTGAACCGGATGCGGGCTGCCGATGGTTCGGATCTGTGGTATCCGGATGCCGGATATGTCAGCGATGAGGATGGCCATTTTGCTCTGACGGGACTGCCGGAAGGTACGGTCGTGGTTCGGGCGACGCATCCTTCGTGGGCCACCACGTCTACCCCCACGCTTCGACTGCGCGCGCAGCAGGACCTGCAGGGGATCGAGGTGGTCATGTCCCAGGGCCGCTCGATCCGGGGACGGGTCGAAGATGCCGGAGGGTCAGGACTGGCCGATGCGGTCATTACGGTGCGAAACGCGGACCTTCCTGACTGGGCTGAAGGCCTGCGCCTGCGCACGGATTCAACGGGCGTGTTCCGGTTCGACCGACTCGCGGCTGAGGTGATTGTTCGTGTCCAGCACGATACCCATGGGAGCATGGAGTTTGCCTTGTCGGTACCTGCCGAAGGACAGGACAACCTCATTATCCGGTACGGCGTTCCGGATGAACGGACATGGTCTGGCAGAATCTTTCATCCCCGAGGCGACCCGGCTGCAGGAGCCACGGTGTGGCTCATCGCGAACGATCGCGATGTTCCTCTGTGCAGGGCAACCGTGGATGATGAGGGTTGGTTTCACATGACCGACTGTGCGGGCTCGCCGGAGACGATGGTTGCCGTTGGTTCGGAAGGCGCCCCACTGATCGCAGACCTGGGACCGTCGCGTTCTCCGCGTGACTGGACTCTCCCGCGGGGCGGCGAACTGGACGTGGTGTCACAGCAAAATCCTGTTCAGGTCCTCGTCAGCCCGCTCTTTTCGCTACCCGAGGTCTTGTGGCCGCGGCAGCGCTTTGACATGGAGCGGTGGAGCCGCAATCGCCTGTCACGCCTGACGCCAGGGCTCTGGCACGTGTCGTGTCAAACCGTGGGTTTTGGGCCGTCGAGCGTTGAGGTTCTCGTGGTGGATGACCAGCGAATCGAGGCCGTCTGTCCTATTCAGACCCGACTCATTGCCATGCCCGTCTTTGTCGTGGATCCGATGGGGGCTCCGGTCGCCAACGCTGTCGTCTTCGTAGATGGGGTCGATCCGCCCATACGAAATGTAACCGACTCAAGCGGCCGCATCGTCGTCGAAACGGTGCCCGATACCGCGCTTCACATCGAAGCCATGCACGAGGACTGGGGTACGGGGAGTGCCAGGCTGGCTGCGCCGTCCGAGCTGCCTTCCCAACCACTGCGCGTCCGACTTGACCAGCCGATTGGTGGCGAAGAGCGCGATGCCTTCCTCGATGAGCTGGCCGATTGGGGAATCAACGCCGTCGTCGACTATCGTTCCATCGTCGTGGACACCGTGAACCATGAAAGCCCGGCACGTGTCACCGGCTTGCGACGCGGCGACCGGGTGCTCTGGTTTCGGCAGCTCTCACAACGCCGACATTCGCTGGGCATTCGACGTGATAACGAGCTGCTTCCGCTCGAATTGATCCGTGCGACAGACCAGTAACGAATGGCGTAGTTGTGGTCGCACGGCTGGCTACGGCTCTTCTTCAGGGGTTTTCAGTGACGATGTCGAGCCCGCCAACGTTGTGAATCGTGTGCATATAGAGCTCCATCAGAGACGGGAATTGAGAGGGAATCAGCTCGA
>JAGWVZ010000455.1 GCA_018970625.1 Myxococcales bacterium
GTGACCTGGTAATCACCGAGTACATGTCGAACCCGTCGGGTGCCGACAGCGGCAAAGAGTGGTTCGAGGTGCAGAACGTGAGTGGCCGCGACCTGTATCTGGGCGGCCTCAACGTCTACGACGCGGCCGCAGCCTCGGGTGCTACCGGGGACACCTTCGTGGTCTCGGCCGACCCCTTGCTGGCGTCTGGCGAGTTCATCGTGTTTGAGCAGGTGACAGGCGCTGCCGGCGTGACACCGGCGACCACCTGGGACTGGGGCGGCGCGACCGCGTTTGAGCTCACCAACACCACGGACGCGATCGTGCTCTCGTGGCGCGGCGTTGAGATTGACCGCATCGCCTGGACGAACGCTGCACCTGCGTGGCCGGCCCGTGAGGGCTACTCTGTACAGTTGAACCGCGGCGACACGGCGCTGAACAACACCGAGGTGGCCAGCTGGTGTGTGACGCCGGCGGCGGCCTATGACACCACGAATCGCGGCACCCCTGGCACGACGAATCCTGCATGCGAAGTTCCTGCCGACCTGACTGTCTATGCGCCGGGAAGCCTGATCATTACCGAGATCATGCGCGACCCGTTTGCGATCCCCGACAGTAACGGGGAGTGGTTTGAAGTGTATAACGCCTCAGGAATTCCTTTGAATCTCAGCGGCTTGCGATTTCGCGACAACGACAGCGACTCGTTCACCGTGTCGCGGAGTATCGTCGTGGCACCCGGGGAGTACGCGGTTTTCGCCAACAGTGCCGGGGCGTTGGGCGGCGCGTTGGAGCCGACCTTTGTGTACAGCTCCATGTCGCTGGGGAACAGCGCCGACGAGCTGGTGATTCTGGCGAACGCCGTCGAGGTCGATCGGGTGGACTGGCCGGTATCCGGGTTTCCCAACCAGCAAGGGCGCGCCATGAGCTTGCAGCCTGAGTTCACGACAGTCACGGGCAACGACAGCGCCACGAACTGGTGTGATGCCACTGCACCGTTCGCGACAGGTGACTTCGGGACGCCCGGGGCTGCGAATCCGACCGAGAGCGTCTGCCGTCCGTAACGAGCTCGCGTTCGCGTGCGCGAGGTCGCTGGAACAATATTTTTGCAGGGCGGTGGTGCATTCAGGTGACGGTTTTCTGCGGACGCCGGCGATTGGTTGGCATGGGTCGCCTGCCGATCGATCGTCTGAATCGCGACGCAGGCGAGGCAATCCGCGCTTGAGTCCGAGTATTGCGGTCAATTCCACGGGCGTGTAGGACGGCCGCCATGACGATCGCGACCCCTCAGGATATCGCTGGTTTGCGTCGTGCCGGGGCCGCAGTGGCCGAAGCGCGCGACACCATGCTGGCTGCCGTGAAGCCTGGCGTCACCACGCTGGAGCTGGACCTGATTGGCAAGGCCGTGCTGGACCGCCACGGCGCACGATCTGCGCCGAAGCTCGCGTACAATTTTCCTGGCTACACGTGCATCAGCGTCAACGCGGATCTGGCCCATGGAATCCCATCCGATTCGGTGGTCCTGAAGGACGGTGATCTGGTGAACGTGGACGTGTCGGCCGAGCTGGACGGCTACTGGTCGGACACCGGAGCGAGCGCCGCGGTGGGTGTGGTATCTCGGCGTTTGCAAGAGCTACTTGAGGTGACGCGGCAGGCGCAGTGGGAGGCGATGATGGCGGCTCAGGCTGGCCGACCGACGAACATCATTGGCAAGACGATCAGCGCGATCGCACGACGCCACGATTTTCGGGTGATCGCCAACCTGACAGGGCATGGCATCGGGCGCAGCATTCATGAGCCGCCAGAGATCCTGAATACCTACAACAAGAAGGACATTCGTCCGCTGAAGGAAGGTCTGGTGATCACGATTGAGCCCTTCCTGACCATCGGCGACCGCGAGGTCGTCGAGATGAAGGACGGCTGGACGCTTCGCAGCGCGAAGGGGAGTCTGGGCGCGCAATTCGAGCACACGTTCGTCGTGCAGCGGGGCGAGCCGATCGTACTGACGCTGTCCGGTTGACGGTCTGCGCCATGCGCGCTTGCAAATCCGAAGGGTATCGTTACACCTCGGCGCGCCGAGCCGCATCACACTGACAGCGCCGAAGAAGAGGCGTTGTTCGTCGCACGCACCTGCCTGTGCCAAAGCCGTTGTTATCGCCCATGAACGATGCCGTCCGTCGGTCGTCCCGATTGCCAGGCTTCTATCGTCTGAGTCCAGAGGAACGTCGCGATACACTGGTCGCGGCGGGTCATATGACCGCCGAGCAGGCGAAGATTCTCTCGGATCCCGACGCCGGTCTCTCTGTCGAGACCGCCGACAAGATGATCGAGAATGTGATCGGTCGTTTCGCGCTGCCTGTGGGGTTGGGTGCCAACTTCCTGATCAATGGCCGTGATTATCTGGTGCCCATGGTGGTTGAGGAGCCGTCGATCGTAGCGGCGGTGAGTCATTCGGCGAATCTGGTACGTCAGTCGGGTGGTTTCTGGGCGCAGGCGGACCGTTCGGTGATGACTGGTCAGGTGCAGGTGTTGCGAGTGCCGGACATGGACGCTGCGCACCGGCGCCTGCTCGAGAACCGGGATTCGATTCTGGCACGGGCGAACGCCGCTGAGCCAGGCATGCAGCGTCGCGGAGGCGGCGCCATCGATCTGGAGGTGCGTCGTCTGGACCGGCAGTCCGAAGCGCGACCTTATCAGGCGATGTTGGTGGTTCACCTGTATGTGGACGCTTGCGACGCGATGGGCGCCAATCTGGTGAACACGATGTGCGAGAGCGTGGCCGGGCAGGTCGAGGAGCTCACGGGTGGTGTGGTGGCGCTACGAATTCTGAGCAATCTGACCGATCGCCGCCGTGTTCGTGCCGGCTGCCGCATTCCGGTCGAGCATCTGCGTTGGCAGGAGTTCGAAGGTGAGCAGGTCGCTGCGGGTATTGTGGCGGCCTCCGAGTTTGCCGAGGCCGACCCGTTTCGCGCAGCGACGCACAATAAAGGAATCATGAACGGCATTGACGCCGTCGCGCTGGCAACAGGTCAGGACTGGCGTGCCATTGAGGCTGGCGCCCACTCGTATGCCGCCATGGATGGCTCGTACGGTCCGTTGGCCCGCTGGTGGATGGAGCGCGGTGAGCTGGTGGGTGAAATCGACGTGCCCATGGCGGTAGGCATCGTCGGTGGTCCCATCCGGCTGCATCGCACCGTGCAGACAAATCTGGCCCTGACGGGCATCGGTTCGGCGCGTGAGCTGGCGTGCCTGATGGGCGCGGTGGGGCTTGCACAGAATCTGGCGGCGATAAAAGCGCTGGGCTCTACGGGTATCCAACGCGGACACATGGCCCTGCACGCTCGCAGTGTGGCCGCCACTGCTGGCGCCACCAGCGACGAAGTGGAGGCCGTGGCGGAGCTGCTGGTGCGCTCGGGCAATATCAAGGTGGACGAGGCTCAACGCCTGTTGCATGAATTTCGTCAGGGATGTCTGGACAAATGAAGTGGTTTCTGTGGCTGAAGCGAGTTGGATTATCGCTTCTGTTATTGCTCGTTGTCTCTGGAATTTCTTTTTTTACTGTTCTGTGGGTATGGAATCAGCACCTGACACCGGCTGTGCAGGGTCATGGTGGCGCTTCGGTGACGGACGCGTGGGAACAATTTCTTCAGGGCG
>JAGWVZ010000456.1 GCA_018970625.1 Myxococcales bacterium
ATCCGTCTGCACGTCCATGGCTACCTCGCCGTCAGCCACGGCGACATGCCGAGGCAACAAGCGAAGATCATCCAGCCCGGATCACGTCAAGGCTCGCCGCACCCGGGCTCACGACTTTGCGATCGCCCTGCGCCTCGACAGACGAGAAGCCACAACCCCCGGCCACCACACATCACGTGGGTCTTGCGCCAGCTGGGCCAACGAGCGTCTGTGCCCGGCCGCTTCGTCATAACCCACCGCCAGAAGGTCGCTGGCGAGCTGCGCTCCCGGACGATAAACGAATTCGTGTGTGACTTCGCGTGCCAGCGTCCGAAGGTCGTCCAGCGAGAGTTGTTGTGCGAGCACGACGATCGCCCGCCAGCGCTCTTTCTCCGTATGCAGGGCGGCGGTCACCGACGCGGTCATGCGGGTGGCAAGCGCTCGCTCTGCCGCATCATCGCTGGTCGTTTCGGCCAGCAGTACGCTCATGCGTCCGTCGGAATCCTCGCGCAGGCCTACAACAGAAGCGGCCGGTTCGCGAAGCACGACCTCCCAGATCCGCAACGTGGAGGCCAGGCGATCGACGGAACGGCCATGTTGTGTGGTGCCGCTATCGTCGCGCAAAAGACCCCACCGGCTTACAGGCAGCGTGGTTGCGTGCGGATTCGAAAGGCCCAGATAGACGCCGTAACTGTGAACCCAGGCTGGACACGCGGCAGTCATGCTGTCCTGCGAGGTGCCGACCCAGCCACTGTCCACGAATAGGGGGCGTCGCACGTCTCCCAGCTCCTGATTGACCCAGCGACCCAGCAGGCCACGCTGCCGAGCACGCTCGGTGGCCCAGACGTCGGCATGTTTCCGGACGGCGCTCATCAGCCGCGTTCTTGCGTTATCGTCGAGCGGCGTGTTGAGCGCGACGCCCGCTGTTGCCAGCAGCTCGTCTCGCAGGGCGGTAGGCAGAGAGAACGGAGCGAGCAATCGGCCGATCGTCTCTTTCCCCTTGCGGCCGGCAACCCCATCGACATTCGACAGCAGGTCTACCGGGTGCGCGGCTGTGACAATGCGGCGTGACGCGCGCAAATAGTGCGCGGGCACGCCAAGCGGTGCGACGTCTTCGAGCGCGCTGGCGCATTGAAACATGAGCCACGCGTCCCGCGCCAGAAACACCGCGCAGTCGGCCTCGCTGGTGCGCACATGCTGCATGACGGCAGCGTGAAGCAAGACCAGCAGAGGGCACAATACCGTGGCCGCGAAGGACTCGACCGTCTGGACATCGGCCGGCGCGGCGCTCAGCAGCTGCCGAACGTGGTGCAGGGGGCTGTGCGACAGGGCGCGCTCTACCCGCCGTTGCAGGGGTGCGTGGCGAGGCAACCAGAGGGGGCGCATACCCGCGCTGCCCGCCCGCCACACATCGGCCCGGAAATCGTCGCCAATGTGCAAAATAGGGGCTGTTTGCTCGCCTTGAATGGCTCGCACCGCTGAAAATAGATTACCCGACGCCTTGGATGCCCCATGGCTGGAACTTGCAATCACGACATCGGGAACCATGCTGTAACGTTCCAGCGTGTCGTGTAGCAGCGACGTGTCGGCCATGGTGTCGCTGGTGACACACAGGGTGCAGCCGGTGCGTACACGGTAATCCGACAGGGCGTTCCACAGCGCATGGTTGGGTACGTGAGTGCCGAGCACGGTCTGTTGCCAGCCTTGCCGCGCCCACTCGTGGACAGGCAAGGCGGCGAGGTTTGGAAAGCGAGACTGAAGCAGTCGTGCCCAGTCGTCCAGACCCGGTTCGCCCTGTCCCGAGTAACTTGTCGCCGTCCGTTGCCGGTCAAAGGTCTGGCGTGCTTCCAGCAGGGCTTGCAGTGAGACGTCGGCGCTATCGGGCAGCAGCCGAGCCAGATATTCGCACTCCAGGCGTCGAGTCACCGCCGAGTGCACCCGGGAGAGCAGCAACGTGTCAAAGACATCGACCGAGACCAACGCGGGGCGATGCAGACGCAGCGCCAACTGCACCTGTTGAACGTACACGCTCGTGAGCGCACGCGACGAAGAGGGCCCTTGCATGCCTACCGAAACTCCCACGTTGCGGCCACGTCGGGCATCCACAGTTCCCATACGGGAACGGTGCCGAGGCCCGTCGCATCCAGACAGAGTCGCTGGTGACAGTCGATTCGGTCGCCGGATGGCTGCAGCACTTGCGCCACCATGCGACCTTCGGGATCATATTCCAGCGTCATGGCATGGGCCATGACCCCGGCAGGATGAAGCACCATCGCTCGATCTCCGCTGGTGGTCTCCCAGGCGACCGCCCGTCGAATACCGTCTGTCACGTTGTACGTGATGCGTGCCCAGGCGTCTGGCGGCAGCTGCGTGCCGCTATCCGGTTCGCGTGTAATGCTCAGCAGCTCGCCGTCTTCGTCCCACACCCATGAGGTCTCGGCGGCGTCCGGCTGAGTTGGGGTCTCCATGGTGGCCAGTTGGCCATCCGACGCTAGAACGCTGCGACGGGTGATGCGCCCGTTCAGGTCGCGCGTAAGCACGACCTGACCCGGGTCAGCCGACGATGCAGACGGCGTCCACGTGGAGTGCACCACCGTGGGACGCCCCCCGCTATCCAGCGTCAGCGAATCCACGCGCACGGTGCCGTCCGGATATACCCGCTCGGCGCCAACGATTCGATACTCGCCGTTGTATCGAAAGGTCACGGTGTGGGCCCCCGCCAGCACATCCAGCGCAACGGGTGCGTCGTCGGCCGCTTGCGCGGTCAGTCCGGTCAGGTGTCCGCCCGGCGAAAAGCTCCAGGTCTGACGTGGACGCGCCGAAGAGGATGCTTCGGCAGGGTTACCCGGTAAAAACCACTCGTCCACATAGACCGGAGCGTCCTGCAGCTGCCGTCGGAACTGACGAAAACCAAGGCCACTGATGTGCGCTGTTGTTTCCGCGGAAACCGACAAAAGCCCGGCCTGGGCAGTGTCCACACGTCGCACGATCGGTTCGGTCTCGACCTGATCGAGGCCATCCGCGATCAGAAAGTCGAGTACGCGCTCTCCCGTATCGGGCCGTACCCGCAGCTTGACTGTCGAGCCGCCGTACCAGCGGTCGACAACGGGTTGATCCTGTGCGTCGAAGAAATCGACACGCACCAGGCGGTTATCCTGCCACTCGAAGGTCACGGCGCTCCAACCGGTGAATGACATCATGGGTTGGCTGGCCAGATTCAGACACTGAAGGCGGCTGGGTAGCGAACGCTCGTTATCCTCGTAGGTGAACTGCAGGGCGCGGCACCCGAACGCGACATGGCCCGGCGCATGGTCGGCGCAAGAACGCCGCAGGTACTGATCGTTGTGAGACGTGGTGAACCGCTGGTTTCGGCAGAGGCTCGGCGGCACCTGCCCCGACTCGGGCGTGAGGGTCAGCTCGTCGGCGATGATGGACTCCTGATATTGCACGGTCTGGTCGGGGGTTGTGTACCAGCGCTGAATGAGCTCAGCTTCAGGGTTCACCCGGGTCTCGATGGTCACGAGGTGGCGCTGAAGCTCGCCAAACCGGTGCACCATGCTCCGGTTACCGTCGGCCGACGTCTCCATGACCACGAGTGGGTCAAAGGCGGTGAATTGTGTGGGGTCCAGCTGCATGAGCGCGGCG
>JAGWVZ010000457.1 GCA_018970625.1 Myxococcales bacterium
CATGGGGTTTGCGATCGCGCAGCAGCGTCTGGGACCGGGACGCATTCATCATTGCATGCGCTGGATCGGTATCTCGGAGCGCGCCATGGACATGATGTGCGCCCGCGCAGTATCGCGGGTATCGGGTGGCAAGCCGCTCTCGCACCGGCAGTCTGTGCAGAGTTGGGTAGCCGAGGGCAGGGCGCGCCTTGAAGCCGCCCGTCTGCTGGTGCTCGAGACGGCGCTCCGGATTGAACGCGATGGTTCGCGTGCCGCGCGCGCTCACATCTCGATGATCAAGTTTCTGGTCGCCGACGTCATGCTCGATATTCTGGACCGCGCAGTTCAGACGCACGGCGCGCTGGGCATGACCGACGACACGGTTCTGGCATTTCTGTATCGCCACGAGCGCGCCTCGCGCATTTATGACGGGCCCGACGAGGTGCACAAATCGGTGGTGGCGCGGCAGGAATTCTCGCGGTGGGAGAAAAAGAAATGACCGATATTCTGGATCGTGCCGAAGCGCCTCGCGCCAGTGAAACCCTGAACACACAGGCGCTACAGGAGTGGCTGGCGCTGCATATTCCCGAAATGTCGGGTGAGGCCCTGCAGCTGCTGCAGTTTCGCAAGGGGCACTCGAACCTCACTTATCTGCTGGTGAACGGCGATCGTCGTCTGGTATTGCGACGCGCTCCATTTGGCGTGGCGGCAGGTTCGGCGCACGATATGTCGCGCGAATACCGTATTTTGTCGGGTCTGCATCGCGCCTATGCACCTGCACCGCGGGCCGTGGCATTTTGCGATAGCGCCGATGTGATTGGGGCTCCGTTTTATGTGATGGAGTCGATATCCGGGGTCATTCTTCGGCGCACCGCCCCATCGGGTTACGATGTGACCGGGCAGAATGGCGTGCGTCTGTGGGACGCATTTGTGCAGAATCTGGCTTCCATTCACAGCGTCTCGCTGGAGTCGGCGGGTCTTGAGGGATTTGGAAAACCGGACGGGTATATTTATCGGCAGGTCTCTGGTTGGACCGAGCGATATCGTCGAAGTCAGACCGACGAGATTCCTGCAATGGAAGAGGCGGCGGCATGGCTCGCAGCGCATATTCCCACAGAAAATAAACCTTCGCTGCTGCACAACGACTACAAGCTCGACAATCTGGTATTGCACCCCGAAGACCCGGGGAAAATCATTGGCGTACTGGACTGGGAAATGGCCGCTGTGGGCGACCCGCTCATGGACCTCGGCACCTCGCTGGGGTACCACATTAATTTCGACGATCCCGACGAAATGAAGGCATTGCCCCTGAATCTGCCGCCCTCGGAAGATACCCCAGGCCGGCAGCAGCTCGTCGATCGCTATGCCGCCGTTACGGGCCGCGATACCTCCAATATGCTATTCTTTTACGTGTTTGGCCTGTTCAAAATCGCCGTGGTCGCGCAACAGATATACTGGCGATTTAAGGCTGGAAAAACCGACGACCCCCGTTTCGGCATGATGATATTCGGCGTCCACGCCCTGTCGAACCAGGCCAGCCGAGCCATCGCCACCGGTCGCATCTAGTAGCGGCCGCCCTTGTGGCGGCCGACGAAATACCGCCACCCCGAACCGGCCGCCACGTGGCACAAATGCCGAAAAAACACCGTAGGGGCCGACCACTGTGTCGGCCCATTGTTCAACGATAACGGCGTTTTGCGCGCCAATCAGGCCCAATTACGGCGCGGTAAAAATGCACCGCGACAGCGGCACCGCGATATCCAGCAACGTGTACAGATAATAATCGCGCCCTGAAACCAGCTCGGCGGGTGCACCCTCCGCCGGGAATCGCTGCACGGCGCCTTCGGGGACGGCGCCGTATGCGAGGCCGGTTTGCACGGGGGTGCCGGTGGGCAGCACGTCCAGGCGCCAGATAGTGCCTTCTGGCGTGTCCAGGTTTGGAGGCACGCCCGGATTTTTACTGCCTGCCTCGAGCACGTACACGTAGCGAGCGTCGGCGGTGCGCCACTTCAGCGTGCCGTCGGCGTTCAGGCCTTCGTCGGAGCGGCACGGGCCGGGCTCGTAGGCGGCCTGCGTCACCAGCGGGCCACCGAAGGCGGGAATTTCTGCAGCGTCTTCGACCGTAAAGCCGCGTCGAAAATACTCGGCCTCGAAGAACGCGCGCATGCGCTCGACGTCCGTCGTGGGTAAACCCGTGGTGTAGCGGTCGAAACCGTTGTTCTGCTCGGGCGCATACGCACCAAACTCGGCCGAGCCAACCAGGCCGGCCAGCATGGCAACGCCGCTGTCGGGGATGCTGTCCGTCCAGATCGGGCCGGCTTCAATGTTCCAGCCCGATGCACCCGAAGGTGCGCTGTCCTGCGAGTGGCAGCACACGCACGCGCACGCCTCGACCTCTTCCTTTACCCAGGCCACCTCGGCCATAAACGCCTCGTCTTCAAGGCGAGGATCGTTTTCGACGGGTTCCGGGTCGGTGTTGAACCCGTAGTAGGGCCGCTGCGTAAAGACCGTCTCGCAGGACCCATAGTCATCGTATCGACGACCGGGCTCGGTGCAGGCCGAGATCATGGTCCAGGTGCAGACGGTGCCGTCGGGGCCTGTGCCGGGGGCTTCGCCCTCGACGGGTTCGGAACACACGAAATCAGGCTGCAGAAAGACGCCCAACGCTGGACCCGGCTCTACGGGTTCGCCGTCGGCGCACACGCCTTGCGGCTCAAAGGTGCCTGCGGTGAACGTCTCGCACGCGGTGGTCGAGATCGCGCAGGCCGAGGCGTCGTCGCCGCTCAGGTACAGCACGTACTCTTCGCCGGTGCCGGTACCCACGGTGCAGGTGCCCAGCTGCGCGTCAAAACCGCAGGTGCCATCGGCCACGAATGTGCCCGGACCACCTGCGTTGGCTGCGCAGTCGGCGGCTGCCGACTCGGCGGTCCAGCCAGACCCGGTGTATGCCTTGCATTCCGGGTTCTGCGAGAAGGGGTTGGTGTAGTCACAGCGGCCTGGCGACGCGGGCGCTTCGACGACGTCGTCTGCGTCGGGCGACGGGGCGGACGCGTCGGAATCGGTGTTGTCGGTGCCATCGGCAGCGTCGGTGAACGCACCGGTGTCGGCGTCTGGGGTGGGTTCAGGCGTAAGATCAGCCTCATCGCCAGCGCAGGCAGCGAGGGCGTACAGCAGCCCTGCCACAAGGGGCGCGTCGTGGGCCCTGAGACGTTTGCGCAAGGGGGACGAGAAGGGGCGATCGGCGGCGGAGATCTGACGCATGAAGAACCCTGAGCATGTGAGACTGGCGTGCGACACTCCGACGTAGATGCGCGCCGTTGCAGAAGGGTGCGCCGCCCCGGTGGGCTGTGCTCGCGTGGTTGTCGGGCCTCTGGCCGAGCCGATTGTTCAGCGACTCCGAATGCTATGCCGGCCAGCGTTCAACAGATTTGCAAATCAAGACTGCGCAGCCTATGCTGGCCGAACGCATCAGCCACCCTCATGCAAGGCGCCATTGTCCATGACGGGCTCTCCGGGCAATAGTTCTGCTGTCGAAGCAGAAAGCGAGGAACTCGCGTCGGATGCCGGGTTCGAGCGGATCCCGACGAACCCGACGCGCGGGCATCAGGTGACGCCATTGCCGGGTATGGTGCCG
>JAGWVZ010000458.1 GCA_018970625.1 Myxococcales bacterium
GCGGCGACAAGACAATGAGCGCGAATGTGCGCATTGTCACCGCGACCAACCGTGACCTGCAGGTCGAGGTCGCGGCCGGTCGGTTTCGCGAGGACCTGTACTATCGTTTGCACATTATTCCGCTGACGCTTCCGCCGCTGCGCGAGCGGAGTGAGGATATCCCGTCTCTGGTCGCGCATTTTATTCACAAACTGGCTCCACGTACGCGTTCGCTGGTGCATGGCATCACACCCGAAGCGCTGGGCGCCATGCAACGCTATGCATGGCCGGGAAACGTTCGCCAGCTGGAGAACATGGTCGAGCAGGCGCTTGTGTTCGCCGAAGGGGAAGCGATCGAGGTCGCTGACCTTCCCGCGGCTGTTTCGGGACAGGTTCGCGCAGATGTTCTGGAGCTCCCTTCCGATGAACGGCCCCTTCCGGAAGTCCTGGAGGAGCTGGAACGCCAGCTGATCGTTCGTGCCCTGCGTAAGGCGGGCGGTGTAAAAACCGAGACGGCCCGCATTCTGGGAATCAAAACGCCGACGCTGTACTACAAGCTCGAGAAGTACGGCATGGCTGACGCCTCAGAAAGTTGAGAGGCAGCGTCAGAAGTCTTCGCAGTATCACCAAACTCTGAACGTCCGACGTGATCCGTATTGGATTAACCATCTGAAATGAATGAGTTTTCGTGTGATGGTGGTCAGCCCTTCTGTTGGCCTGTTTTGTGCTTAACGTCGTGTATCGGCTCGTCGAGTCGTCTTTGGATACAGGCGTTGCAATGAAGCGCGTTTTGAAAGTCATTCTGATCGTCGGCTCTCTGGCATGCGGTGCGCATGCAGGCCTGGCGCAAGAGACCTCGGATCTTTCCACGGCCGTCGAGCGTGCCTCGCTGGAAGAGTCGCGTGTGCTTGAGCTGCAAGCTGAGCTGCACGACTCCATGACGGCGTTGCAGGGCATGCTGGCGCGCATTGACCAGCTGAAGCAGGAAGTTTCTCCCTCGGCTGCGGATGTGCTGCAATTGCAACGGCTGCTGCGAGAAGCAGATCTTCGACTGTCAGAGATTGAACGCCTGGATCTTCAGGTTCGGGCCTCGTTGGCCGTCTGGCAGACGCTCTCGGCGGGTGTGGTTGATCAGGTGCGGGCAGAACGAGAGGCGTTGCTTGCTCAGAGCGCTGACCTGTGGCTGCAGAATCGGAACGTTGAGGATGAGCTGGGTCAGCTGGAGGATATCGAGCTGCGCTTTACCGCGCCGGAAGTCTCCCGTGAGGCTCTGCCTCTGGAGGCGATTCGCGCGTCGCTCACGCAGACGCCAGAAGAACTCGCTGCGACAGCAGACGAGCTGGCCGATGAAGCGAGCCGCCTGCAGAGACAGATGGACGAGCTGGCGGTTCGCGAAGCGGATGCGGAGCGACGTGAGCGATTGCAGCAACGCTCGCGCGAAATGCTGTTCGATGAGACATTCTTTGAGGACAGCGCGTCACGGCGCGCTCCGGCACGAAACCCGCAGTCGAGCGAGTCGACCGCTGGTCCCACCATGCAACTGCAGCCCGATGGTCAGGGGCGAGGCTCGAACGCTTCTTCGGATTCCATGAACGAAGCGGACGATGCGCTGGCATCAGGAACCCTGGATGGTGCGGCCGCCCCGGAGTCTGCTTCACCCCTCCCCGACTCGCCGACAGGCCAGACCGGGGATATGGACGGCATCATCACCGCTGTTGATCGTTCCCCTGAGCCCGCACCCGCGGTGTTCGTTCCCGCAGAGACGTCCGGCGGTACGGGCGGAGATCCCACGCTGCTTCGGAACGATGTCGAGTCCGGTTCACCGCGCGGTCGGACTCGCGCAGCGGATTTGAGAGCACAACGTGAGGCGTTGCAACGGCAGTTCGAGGCGATCGAGCGCGAGAGGACACGACTGTTGAATGAGGCCGACGCCCTGCAGGATGAGGTGCGCTAGCGAACGTTGCGTCATCGCGCGCCGTCTGTTGCGCGTACGCCTGACTTCCGGTGTGACTTGTGGCAGACGCTGACGATCATGAGACGGGTCATTCACTTCATGCTGTACGGCATCCTGCTGGTTGCCACGAGCACACCGGCTTGCCCGGTGGCGGCGCAGGAGCACGTCTGGAGTCTGAAGGCGGGGCAAGAGGTCGACAGTAACCCGTTACGGGTGGTTGGAGGCGTGTCGGATACCGACACCGCGACGCGAATGCTGGGTTCCTGGTCGTTTCGCCATCCGTTGGGTTTGATGGGCGTAGGCCAGTGGGGGGTCACAGTGGGCGGGCGAGCGCTGGTGGCGACCAGCTCGGAGAGCGCGGTGGTGTCGCAATTTCGCCACAGCGAGGTTTTTCGAGTCCATCCACGTTGGACGGTCGGCTGGGGGGTTGACGCCAAGGACCGCACAGAACGGCAGGGATTCCGAGACTATCGACGCGGCGGACTGACGTTGGATGTGGTGCGTACCATCGGTGTTCTGGACCTGTCGGTGCAGGGTAGCTGGCAGGCATTTCAGTTCAAGCCAGACGCGTCACTCTCGTGGCATGGTCCGCAGGGCGTGGTTGCGTTCGACCTGTATGCGACTGACTGGTTGACGGTTCAGGGCCGTCAGTCTGTTGGTGGTCGATTTGTGGGAGAAGAGGTGCTGCCGTCATTCGATGAAGGGGCCGAGCGGGACTCGAACAGATTCAGGCAGGACCTGCTGGTGAGTAGTGGTGTTCGTGTGAGCATTGCGTCGTCTCTCGCGACGCTGGATGTGGGTGGCAACCTGATTTGGAATGACTCGAACAGCGCGGGGCGCTCGTATCGGCGTCAGGTCGTTGACGCCCAGCTGACAGTGAACCCGGTGGGGAACCTCTTTGCGCGGCTGGCCGGGCAGCTGCAACGGACCCGGTTCCCCGACACGGCGCTCGTGGATGACTCGTTCGCGCTGGACGACGAGAATCGGAATCAGCTGAGTGTTTCGTTAGAGAATCCAATCGGGCATGAGAGCGTGACGGTAGAGCTTCGAAGCACATGGTGGTCGGATGCGTTCTCGGGTGACGAGACGGACCGTTACATGCGGTGGGTTGGATACGCAGGCGTGACATGGCGCGGGCGAACGCGACGGCAAGATGACCATCAGTCTGATTCGGAACGCCGGGTGATGTTGTCTTCGGGTGTGAATCGGCAGTGAAATCAGAACGAAGACGGGGTGGTGTAAGGCGCTTGCCTCGTGGCACACGGCGTGCACAATGCAGCGGTTCCATCACGTGCGTGGAGACAGCGAGATGCAGAAGAAATGGAGTGCGGCCCCCCGGCTGATGATGATGGCGTGTTGGGCGATGGTGGTGGTTCTGCTGATCCCCGGCCAGGCGAGCGCCAGTGGCATCGCTCTCAATCGATTTGGTGGCATTTTTGGCCATTCCAACACCGAGGGCGGTCTGGCCATGTTCTGGAATCCGGCCCGCATCTCGCGACGCGGGGGAGGCTTCGTGACCGTGGACGCGACGCTCGTGAGCCGGAATGCCTCCTACGTGCGACGCATTTACAACGACGAACGCGAGCGTCCTGACCAGGTGGGGAACCCGTACTACAACGATCCGGGGGTACTCGAGACGAATGTGGGTGAGGCGACATCGTCGACGCTGGCCGTG
>JAGWVZ010000459.1 GCA_018970625.1 Myxococcales bacterium
ACTCGGTCATGGTCAGCGATTCGCCCGTGAGCAGGCGCTTGCCGGCAGACATGGCGACATCGAGCGCGCCCTGATCACGGTCGGTGCCGTCGCCGAAGAGCTGCTTCATGACGACGTCATTCTCGACGTACAGCATCGCGCCTGACTCACTGACGCAGGCCTCGCCCGGGTCGAGGGTGATCTCGATGTACTGCAACTCTTCGCCATTGATCTTGTAGTCGATGACATCGGACGGTGCGGGGCCCGACGGCATGGGCGGCGGCATCATGGGCGCGCCACCGAACGCGGCGGCGAACTGCGGCACCTGACGAATGGGGGTCCAGGTGGCCATGCCCTGTGTAAAGACGTAGGCGGTATCGGGCAGCGTACGTGCCTGAAGCATCTGAAAAATCTGGCTTGTCAGCAGCGGACCCTGCTGCTGACCGTTCACACCCACATACCAACTTTGTTCTGGTTGCATCGTAGCCCTCGAAGGCAAGAAAACCTGCTTGTTGTTGCGCCTTGCGCGCGGTTGCACACCATGACGTCTGTTTCCCGAACGCACAAGTACCGGCCGCTGTCCAAAGCGGTTGCGGTGACCGCTGGAACGTCTCATGTTGATGCGCGTCGCGTGTGGTGCATGTCGCCGTCCTGATGCCCGCTTTGGTGTGAAACCGTTGTCTCGAATCCGTTCACAGCGCGTGGGGAACCATCGGGTGCACCGGAGTGCCGTGAACCTGGGAGCGGACGAGGCTGTTCGCGCTCTTTTTTGCAGGGCGGTGGCAGGTTCGGCGCTGGTGCTCGGCGCGATCGTTGGTGATATTTCGGTCGCTGTTGCGCAGGAGCCGATGTCGTTTCCAGCGCCGATTGAGCTGCCAGCCGTTTCGCCTCTGCCAGGTGCTGGCGGCACGTCTGTGCCCATGATTCATCCGATTTTCCCGGGTAGTGAACGCGGATCGGGTCGCGAGCGCGCTTCGGCAGTTGGGCCGAATGGGCGGCATGGGCAGGGACGCATGGCGGAGCTGACGGGTTTGCACGCCACAGCTGCCTTGCAGGCCGCTGTGTTGCAGGTGCGGGTGGCGCACGGTCTTGCCGCCTATGCGTCGCAGCCCGAGCCTTCACAGAGCCGTGCGGTGAGCGCTCGGCTGACCGAGCTGATGGACCTGCGTTCCCTGGGCTATCACCCTGGCGTAGAGTCTGCGTGGTCGTCGACGCTCTCGCACGCGCTCCAGGTGTTGGAGCAGCCGTCGGGTGCCTCGGGGCAGCCGATGTGGGATGCATCACAGCAGGATTTGCACGCGGTGCTCGATGGTGCGCTGTCGCAGGCGGCCAACGTGAGCGAGACGCGGGAGTTTCGGCGGCGGCTGCGGCTGGCCGAGATTCGGGACTCCGTTTCGCGCGGGGACATCGACGCCACGATTCGCCTCGGACAACGGTATCTGGCGCTGCACGAGGTGGACGCCGAAGTGCAGCGCGAGGTGCTGGCGGCGCGCTGGGCCGACGTGCAGCGCATTGCGGACGTGCGCGGTTGGAACAGCGACACGCTGGAGCAGATCTGGCATCAGACGGTGATGCTGGAAGGGACGATGTATGCGGAGTTGTCGATCGAGCGGCTGTTGCAGGCGCTGGAGCGTGAGCTGCTGGTGTTGACGGCGTCCGATCTGGATCGGCTGACGCGCAGTATGCAGCGTCTGGGGGCGACGTCGCCGCGGCTGGGATCACGCAACGTGCTGGGTCGCGTTCACTATCTGGCGGCATTGCGGGTGTGGCGCATGGCGGATGAGCAGCCGGACGCCGATGCGATCCGGCAGATCAATCTGCACGTGCTGCGCGCGACGCAGGCCGGCTATATGGCTGACCCCGAGGGCATGATCGGGACGATGCACGTGCGCTCGGCCGGACCCTTGCTGCTGCCGCTGGTCGTGCTGTTGCCGCTGCTGCTGCTGCCATTACGGCGAAGTCGCTGGCTTCGACGTCGCGTTGCAAAGGGAGCGTACGCGCGGGCGCTCCGCGAGCGCCGTCTGGGCCAGATCGATGAGTCCGCCACCTGGTTGGCGGCGGTGACGGAGTATCTGCGCACCACGGAGCCACTGGATACCGAAGAGACGCTTCTGCTTGCCGACAGCTGTGTGCGTCTGATGCGGGACGCCATGGATCGCGCGCGGCCACAGGAAGCCCGTATGTGGGCTGACCGCATTCAGGACCTGCATCCGGAATACTGGCCGGACGGGTACGAGCGGCTGGCGCAGCGGCTGGGCATGACGATGCAGTCGAGTGCTGCAACGCCCTGAGTGGCCCGATTGGTGGCAGCCTCGAGCGCCGTTATACGACAGGAGAGCTTTTACTAGAGCGCGCAGCGGAACGTGCTCCCCGAGGGGAGGCACGCGCCCAGTCGGCAGCAGGTGGTGATGCCCGGTGTGCACACCTGCCCTGACTCGGTGCAGGTGGCGTCGTCCACACAGACGCCGTCAGTGCCGCACACGCCCGCGCAGCAGTCGGCTGTCGAGGTGCAGGGACCGGCGGGCAGACTACACGGCGCGCGACAACGGCCAATGCCCGAGCCGTCGTACTGGCAGATTCCGCCGCAGCACTCACTGTTGCTGTTGCAGATGTCGTCGGCGGGCAGACAGCCAGACCCCGTCCCGCAACGTCCGCCGGTGCAGGTCAGGCTGCAGCAACTAACCGACAGAACGCACTCGCCACCGTCTTCGACACACACGGGTCCGGGGGGCCGACAAACGCCGCCGCCACAGAAGCCATCGCAGCACTCCAGATCGGTTGTGCAGGGGGCCTCGAAGGGCGCGCACGGGACGGGTATTGCACAGAAGCCGTCGATACAGCTCTCGGAGCAGCAGTCGGCGCTCGCCACGCAGGCGGTGGAAGCCTCAAGGCAGCCAGTTGGTTCGGGTGCGCATGCCCCCAACGAGTTACAGCCGGTGACGGCGTCGCAACAGTCGGCGTCCAGCCGGCACGCCCCGGCCGCTCCGACGCAGGGTGCTGGCTCCGGAGCGCAGCGTCCTTCCGAGTTACAGCCGGTCGCGAAGTTGCAACAGTCCACGTCTTCAACGCAGGCCGTATTGTCAGCGGCGCATGAGGTACCGCCGCAGCGAAGGGTTCCGTCTTCAGAGGGCAGACACAGGCGCGAGCAGCAGGTCGCCGCCAGCGAACAAGGTTCGCCATCGACGCGGCAACCGGGGAGAATCGTGTCGAGGCAGCGACCAACGCCATTTTCTATCTCGGAGCAGCGAACGCGTCCGCCTCCGCCAAAGCCTTCCACATCGCAACAGTTGGCCGTCGCGCCTTCACCGCACACTTCGCCTGGGTTCTGGCAGCCGGGCGTGTTTTCGCAGCGCAGAACGCCTTCGCCCCGGTCGGCACACACGCCAGAGCAGCATTCGGTGGAGGTGGCCGAGGCAACGCGACAGATCTCACCCGCTGGTCGGCAGCCCGTAAGGGTCTGGCAGGTGCGCACACCGGTTCCGGAGTCCACGCACAGATTGCTGCAGCACTCGCGTTCACCGATGCAGGGCTCTCCGAATGTACCGCACCCGCCCGGATTTACGCAGCGGCCGTCGTCGCCGCATGCGCCCGAGCAGCACTGCGTATCGTTGCCGCACACGTC
>JAGWVZ010000460.1 GCA_018970625.1 Myxococcales bacterium
TCTGTCTGGATGTGGACGACCTTGCCACGATAGGAGACGTCGAGATTCTGACCCATTAACATGGCGAGACTCCGGGTTGGCATCAGCGATCGCAATGTGTGTAAACGGTAACATGCGGCTGCGCGTTCCGTCCACTTTCAGCGCCTGTATGAGGGGTCATTGTCTCTGGGACTCAACTCGCTGCTGCAGGAGCTCCACGGCGGTACGAACCTGAATGTCCTCGATATGGTCCAACAGCGACCCCGGTCCGGCCTCCGTCACGGATGTTCCTGAGCCGTCTGACGTGACCGTCTCATCGGGTATCGGCACCACCACGTCTGGCGTGATCCCCTGTTCATGAATCGAGCGACCATTGGGCGTGTAATACAGCGACACGGTCAGCTTCAACCCGGCACCGCCGGGTAATTCGATGATCGATTGCACAGAGCCTTTGCCGTAGCTCTGCGTGCCCACCACCTGAGCCCTCCCTGCATCCTGAAGGGCTCCGGCTACCACCTCGGAGGCGCTCGCCGACCCGCCGTTCACAAGCACGACCAGCGGACCGCGATAGCGAGTCGATGAACGGCTTGCCGACCACGTGTCCCGTTCATCAGGATTACGCCCAGCGGTCGATACAATCAGTCCCTCGCTCATGAATGCGTCGGCGACGCTGATCGCCTGATTGAGAAGGCCGCCAGGGTTGTTGCGCAGGTCCAGGATCAGGCCATCCAGCTCTGCGCCATGCTGCGCCTGCAGACGGTCAATCGCCGCCCGAACGTCTTCTCCCACGGAGCTCTGAAATGACGAGACCGAGACCACGCCGTACCCGGGGACAGGCATACTCTCTGTGACGGCTCGAAGGTGCACCATATCGCGCACCAGGGGCAGCGACACCAGCGTAGCCGTCCCATCCTGCACCACTCGCTGAACGCCGAGCAGCACCGCTTCGCCACGTTCACCGCGGAGCAGGGCACTGATCTCTTCCACAGTCTTCGATGACACGTCTTCCCCGTCAACCGTCATCACCCGATCGTCGGCATGAACGCCACCATCTGCTGCTGGGCCACCTTCAAAGACTCGGCCAATATAAACCCCGTCCTCGCGAGGCGTGAGCTCAATGCCAATGCCTACATACTCACCGCGGGTGTCGTTCTGCATCTGACGCAGCTCATCCGCAGAAAGGAAGCGCGAATGCTGGTCCAGCGCTCCGACCATACCCCGTATCGCCGATTCCACGAGGACCGAGTCTTCCACAGGCTCGACGTAATGACTCTGGATTTGGGTGTACACCTCTGCAAAGAGCCCCAGAGAGCCCCACATTTCCGCTGGCGCCTCGTTGGCCTGCAACGTGGTTGTCAAACCCGTCCCAAACCCTGCGACAGCCCCAACGCTCACCAGCGCCAACGCCTGAAGAAATCTCATGTCTCACTCAACTGCGGGAAACTCCTGCTGTGCTTGTAGAGGTGGCTTGGCGCGCGTGCAAGCGCTTGATAGGCAAATAGCCTGCGCGCCGAACAGCCCCCTTTGCCGCCACGACCGCGGCTTGAGTGTCCGTCACGATGCAGTGTTCGCCGAGGCACCGTGCAGGATAGCGAGCGATGATCGGCTGAGTGCGACGAGTGGTCAGCACGACGTTGAGACGAGTGCACCCGGATTTATGCCAGAGGAGTAGCCGTGTGTAGGCGTAATGATTGGATTCTTGCGCAGTCTGAGGGGGCTCGCTAGGACGCACCTACGCGCCGCAGAACGCCCCTCTGGTGGGGGACCGTTCGACGCGGGACTATCAGGCCCTCTCGGGTTACGTCATGAAAGGTTCTATTTTTTCGCTGGTTATGGTTGCTCTGTCGGGCGCGAGCCTGTCGGCCTGTACCCTCGCGTTCGATGCCGAAGTGCCATCGTTTGACGATTCAGACGCCACTCCTGATCCGGATACGGGGGGCGCCGGCGACGGAACGGGTGGTCCTGACACCGGAGACAGCTCTGACCCGGACACAATCGCGGATCCCGATACGGGCCTTGCCGACGGTGGCGGGACTGGAGACGTCGTTGTGCCGGAGGATTCCGTCTCGGATGCGCCATCTGACACGGCCTCCGACGTCGTGTCCGACGACGACGGCGACGCAATCGCGGTCGATGTGGACGCTGTCTCTGACGCCGGCGAGGATGCTGACGCGGATGCAGATGTCGTGATCGATGAGCCCATCCGCTGTGCGGAGCTGCGTTGCCTTCTGGACGGTCGGGAATGTGTCGAGAGCATCGACGGAGCCGATGCCTACTGTGACGGCTGTCTTGCCGGCTTCGAAGAGGAGGGAGATGTTTGTCGCGCACCGTCCTGCACCGCCGATGGCGATTGCACACCTGATCCGGTGATCGGCGCCTGGAGCGACTGTGGGGGCTATGCAACCACCTGCTCGACGGAAGGCACACGCTCAAGGTCACTGTACACCGGCGAGTGTGTGCGTGGCCGTTGTCAGGTCAGCTCTACGGAGGAAGTGCAGGCCTGTCCGACTCCCCGCGTGACCGATGGAAATGTATGTGTGGTGAGCTCACAGGCTGGACTGTGCGCATCGGGCACCTGTGTCGTGGCACTGCCAGCGCCGGCCAACGTAGAGGCCAGTGACGGAGAGTATGAGGGGTGGGTTCGGGTAACATGGGACGCCGTGCCCGGAGCCACCGGTTATGTGGTGTACCGCGACGGTGTACCAGTTCTCCCATCACCCACGGCGGACACGTTCTATAACGATAGCGGCGCTCAGGCCGGTGGTGTTCCCTCACAGCTGAGCGGTCTGGCCGTTGTCGGGGATGTCGTCGCCATCGATCTCGCCTGGACCGCCGCACCCGTCGGGCCCAGCGGCCCGGTCGCGCGGTGGTCGGTAGCGACCGTGAACCCGGCCGGCACCGGGACCCGGTCCTCTGAAAACCCGGGATATCGGGCAGGACGACCGTTGTCGCGCTACGAAGTGAGCGCCAACGACGGGGCCAGCTGGGTCGATGCGGGCAATGCAGGGCGCTGGACCGATACGTCGGCCCCCCGGGGTAGCCTCACCATCACCAATGTCACCGCGAGTGACGGCACCTTTCTGGAGTTTGTGCGACTGTCTGCGCTGGTCAATCGCGTGTCGGGTGCAAGTCGGACCTACCGGGTGCGCGCGGTCAACGCTGCTGGCCCCGGTCTGGCATCTGCCGCCGTCACCGGCGCGCGAAACCCGGGCACACCCTCCCTTCAATGGCAGGCATCCGGCCTTCCTTCGGGCCCTTTTGTCTCGCTACCGGGCGCCATCACCGCTTCATGGGATGACAGAACTGCTGCGCCGGATGGAACCATTCGGTTCTACAGGCTGTCGGCTTCTGCAGACGGAGCTGTCTCGGTAAACAGCGCGATCGTCGAGGGGAAACGGGAGCTCAACATCACCTGCGATACCCCGCCCGTTGTCGCAAATGGTACGTATTCGCTGCCCGATCCCGGAGTGGGGGCTACGGCCAGCTACACCTGCAATCGCGGCTTCACCCTGGTGGGAACCAACACCCTGACCTGCAACGCATCGGGTTTCTGGGGATTTCCTCCGACATGTGACGACGTGAACGAATGCGATTCAGGCGCCGTATGTAC
>JAGWVZ010000461.1 GCA_018970625.1 Myxococcales bacterium
GAGAGCTCGAGCCAGATCGAGCTGCGAGTCCCGGGTATGGAGCTCTGTGACGACGCCCTGCTGGTCGACAAAGACAAGTATATCGGGGTGGTTCGAGAGCAGCTTTTCGGGCAGACCGAACGATTGCGAGGCGGGACGGGGCATGGAAGGGTTCCGGAGCGGGGAGTACGGCAGAGGGAAGCTATAGAGAGGCGGTGCCGGGCAGGCAACGAGCGCGACAATCTGCTGACTGCCTGTTGTGTGAATGGTCCTGAGAAGTCGAAGTCTGGCACGGCGGAACTTGCCGGTCGTTGTGGCAACGGTTAGACGCACCGTGGCGCCGGCTGGGTCATCTGGTCTGGCGGACCCCGTGAAACATCGAGGTATAGCGTGTTCCGAAAAGTACTGGTCGCAAATCGGGGCGAAATCGCCCTCCGCATCATCCGTGCCTGTCATGCCGTAGGCGCTCGCGCTGTTGCGGTGTACAGCGAGGCCGACGCTCGCTCGCCCCATCTGGCGCATGCTGACGAGACCTTCTGCATTGGGCCGGGGCCGGCGTCGCAGAGCTACCTGAACCAGGACGCGATCCTGCAGGCTGCGCTGCAAACCGATTGTCAGGCGATTCACCCCGGATTTGGCTTCCTCTCCGAGAACGCCCGCTTTGTGGCGCGCTGTGAACAGCAGAAGCTGACTTTTGTGGGTCCTTCTTCGCGTGCGATTCGCCTGATGGGAGACAAGGCCACCGCGCGCGAGACCATGCGGCTTGCCGGGCTTCCGGTGATGCCTGGCTCAAAGGAGGTGCTCGCGACAGCGGCAGAGGCTCGCGCAATGGCCGACGCGGTGGGGTATCCGGTGCTGCTGAAAGCCACGGCCGGTGGTGGTGGCAAGGGAATGCGCCGAGTCGATGCGCCCGAGGAACTGGAAGCGCAATTCGAAGCGGCCAGTCGGGAGGCGGCAAAGGCCTTTGGCAATGGTGACCTGTATCTGGAAAAGTACATCGTCGGTGGACGCCACATTGAGTTTCAGGTGTTGGCCGATCGTTGGGGGCATGTGATTCATCTGGGCGAACGCGAGTGTTCCATTCAGCGCAATCACCAGAAACTGCTCGAAGAAGCGCCGGCTTCCAACTTTGATGCCGCCCTGCGCAGCCGCATCGGTGAACAGATTCGCGTTGCGATGCGGGCACTTGGCTATGTGAACGCGGGAACGATCGAGTTCCTCATGGATGTCTCCGGTCACCTGTACTTCATGGAGATGAACACGCGGATTCAGGTGGAACATCCGGTGACCGAGCTGGTGACGGGTATCGATCTGGTGGCATGGCAGCTGCGGATTGCCGCCGGCCAGAAGCTGACGGTGCAACAGGAGGACGTCACCTGGACCGGGCACGCCATTGAGGTGCGCATCAACGCGGAAGACCCGTCGCAAGGTTTCAGGCCGGCACCGGGAACGGTCGAGGTGTTTGATGTACCTGCAAACGGTCCACATGGTCCCGTGCGGCTGGACTCGCATGTGACGGCCGGGTACCGCATTCCACCCAACTACGACTCCATGGTGGGCAAGCTGATCGTACACGGCAATTCGCGAGCCGACGCGCTGGCTCGACTTACTGAAGTGCTTGACGAAGTGCGTATCGAGGGCGTGCCGACGACGTTGCCGCTTCATCGCGCCATTGTGCGGGATCCGGCCTTTGCGTCCGGTCACTACACCTGCGCTTTCCTGCCTGAACGCCCTGCCTTGTTGACGGCCCTGACGGCCGATGCGGAGTAACCGATGGCCAAAGTCCTTTTGCAACCGATTGGCGGGGATATCGCGCCGGATTTTCGCTCGGATGACCGGCAACGCATGCAGGCTCTCGATGGCGTTCTGAAGGACCGCCGTGCCCAGCTTCGACTGGGGTGGGGCGAGAAGTATCAGCAGCGCACCCGCGAGCGGGGGCGCATGACGGTGTGGGACCGGGTCGAAGCGCTCGCTGATGCCGGAACCGAAGTGTTCGCGACGGGCACTTTCGTGAACGACGGCGAGACCTTCGGCGACGAGAAGCGCACGTCGCCTTCTGCGGGCGTGATCACCGCGTTTGTTTGCATTGAGCGTCGATGGGTCATGGTCATCGCCAACGACAATACGGTGGCATCCGGCTCCTGGTGGCCGCGCACCCCCGAGAAGATCATTCGCGCGCAGGAGATGGCGCTGCGATTTCGGGTTCCGGTGGTCTATCTTGTGGATTGTTCGGGACTTTTTTTACCTGAGCAGGGGCGTTCGTTCCCGGGCGGGCGCGGTGCAGGCCACATCTTTGCCATGAATAGCAAGCTCTCGGCTGCGGGTGTACCACAGGTGGCCGGTGTATTCGGTGACTGCATTGCTGGCGGCGGCTACATGCCGATCATCTCGGACGTCGTGATCATGACCGAGCAGGCGTACATGGTCATCGCCGGCGCCGCGCTGATTCAGGGTGCCAAGAGCCAGAACCTGTCGTCGCTCGACATAGGTGGCGCGGACGTGCACGTGCACCTCTCCAACTGCGCCGATGAGCGCGTGCCCGATGACGCCGCCGCGCTGGCTCGCATTCGCGCCCATATTGGCAATACCGCCACATCGGCCGTCGATTATTACCGCAACGGCGTGGCGCCTGCGCCGCCGGCGTTCGATGCATCGGAGCTGGATGCCCTGGTGCCGACGCGCGCCTCTGAACCCTATGATGTGCGCCAGGTGATCGCCCGCCTTGTCGACGAAAGCCTGTTCTGCGAGATGCTCGCGCATACGGGGCAGGAAGTGGTCGTTGGTGTCGCGCGAATTTCGGGTCTTTGGGTCGGCATTTGCGCGAACTATCAGGGCCTGTTTGACCACCCCACCGAGCCCGGGCGAAAGCGCGCGGGTGGCATTCTGTACCGCGAAGGCGTGGCCAAGTTGGCTGCCTTCAGCCGTGCCTGCAACGACGACGGCATCCCGATTGTGTGGCTGCAGGATATTTCAGGCTTCGATATTGGCACCGAAGCCGAAAAGCAGGGCCTGCTGGGCTATGGATCCAGCCTGATCTACACCAACTCGACGAATACCACGCCGGTGCTGACCATTCTGCTGCGAAAAGCCTCGGGTGCCGGTTATTACGCCATGGCGGGCATGCCTTACGAGCCCATCGTGCAGCTCTCGACTCCCGTGACCCGGTTGGCTGTCATGGAGGGCAAGACCCTGGCCATCGGCGCATTCCGCACCCGGTTGGACGACCAGTTCAACATCATTGCCGCCGATGACGCCGAACGAGCCAAAGTCGAAGCGGGCATGCGGGATGTCGAGCAACGCATCGAAAAGGACATGGACCCCTACAAGTCCGCAAGGCAGATGGACACCGATGAGGTAGTGTCGGTTTCCGAGCTGCGACCATGGTTACAGACCCTGATTGAAATGTCGTACCAGTCGCAGGGCGTGCGACGTATCAAGAACCCGCGTATCTGGTCCATGCACGATCTGGACGTTCTCACCGGGAGGATCGCATGAAGTCCTTCACCGCGACCGTTGTGCGCGACGGAGACAACGTTTCCGTTCTTGCGCCTCACCCCGGATTCTTTGTCGCAAACGTGAGGGTCGGTGACGTTCTCGCCACCGG
>JAGWVZ010000462.1 GCA_018970625.1 Myxococcales bacterium
TATTGCAAGGCAGGTGATACTGGTGATGTCGGACGGTCGTCTGTTGGGCGCACAACACCCTGAATTTGGTGAACGCCGACGCAACACTCCATTTGCAACCATTGTGGACCAGTGACACTTTATTCTATGGTGATGGTCAGGCGTGTTCTGGCGTACGCACCTGCTGACCCTTCTTGCCATCCGGACCTGACATGATGAAGTCGCTCTTGCTTCCGGCAACCCTGTTTATTGCATCAACGCTTGTTCTCGCCGCCTGCGGCGCAGACGAGGGGACCACACCGGAGTCCGACGCCGGTGTCACCGCAGACACGGGTGGCAATGACACTTCGGGTACGGACGCCACGCCCGGTACGGATACAACCCCGGACGAAAACACGGACGCAGGCGTTGAGGCCGACGCTGATCCTGCTGTGGTTCCCACTTTTGGCGACCTGACCACCACCCTCTTTGAGCCCACCTGCAGTGGTATCGGTTGTCACCTCAACGGCGGAACGTCAGCCCCGGTGCTGGACGCCGCGGATGCTTACGAAACGCTCCTTGGCTTTGCCGAAGGAGCCGACCTGAACTACGTAGTGCCGGGTAACCTGGAAGAATCGTACCTGTGGCACAAGATGAAGGGAACCCACCGTGACGTGGGCGGTTCAGGCTCAGCGATGCCGCTTGGTTCGACCGTTTCAGCAGAACAAATCGCCCTTCTTGAGGCCTGGATTCTGGGCGGCGCACCTGAATAATCGCAGGGATTCACCTTCTGACGGAAAGTCGGTCAGCGACCCGAAAGGCGGACTATCAAAGCGCGGGGTTTCACCCATCGTCCCGCAGCTGTAACCGTCCACGAGGGACGGGCGCTCCGAGCGTAATCCACGCCTGACCCATCGCCACAAACTCCTTTAACCGAAGGGTTTCGGGGCGCGCATCAGCGGGTATTCCCGCGGCTGCCAACAGAGGCTCGGCGCCGGTCGGGATGGACGCGAGCGAACGCCTGAGCATTTTTCGGCGCTGAGAAAAAGCCAGCGCGGCCACGTGCAGGGTCGCAGCCTCCACATCGCCAGACGCCAGGGGTTCGGCGCGTCGTCGGAATACGACCACCGACGAGTGAACCTTGGGAGGCGGTATAAAGGCCCCCGGTGGAAGCGTGAGTCCCAGGGCCGTGGTGTACCGCAGCCCTACCCCGACCGCTGGCATGCCCGTCACCGCGTCGTTATCGCCCAGCACAATGCGAATAGCCACCTCACGCTGAAACATCAGCGCCATTCGCTCAGGCGGATGCGCGCCATGAACAAGCGCAAAAAGAATGGGTGTGGCCACATGGTACGGCAGGTTGGCGACGACCGTACGGGGAGGAACGCCCAGCTCCTCGGCGAGGACAGGTCCGGTTGCGTCGCCATGCACGACACGGATTCCAAAGCGTTCAACCAGTTGGTCATGGAGAAACTCTACCGCCTCAGGGTCGGCTTCAATACAGACAATGTCGCCGCCCGCCGCTATCAGGCGAGATGTCAGGCCTCCGGGGCCCGGACCGATCTCGAGTACCGGAGTGCCGGGCTCCACAGCCGCCAGCCTGACGATCCGGTCGAGAATGGAGGGATCCGTAAGGAAGTTCTGCCCAAACTTCTTCTTGGCGGGCCGGTCGTATCGCCGCAGCAGCTCGGAGGGGCTGGGAAGCTGGGCCAAATCGGGAGATTGCATCAGGTACCGTACGCCTGCAGCAGCTTGTGTGCTGTCGCGAGCAAAGAGAAGGGTCTGACCCCATGCGCCGGATAGCAGCTCAGGATCACGCGGAACTGCATGTGCTAGGGCTGCGGCGACTTCGTCAAGGTATCCATATCGCCCCGCTCAGTCTGACGGGAACACGACGTGAAGCGGGGGGCAGCCTGCAAAACCGCGACGCCACCTGCTTGTCTGTACCAGTGATCAAACGGAGACGTCGTCGGCAAACTCGTCGTTCCCAACGACGCCATACAGCGGCGCAACCCACGGATTTCCCGTGAGTTCGCGAGCGACGACGGTTGCATAACTTCCGGCCGGGAGAGTGAATGCGACAACCGTGACGTCGTCTTCGAGCGCAACGACGGCCTCTTGCGGACGCACCATGGCGTCGCGTCGCGTGCCATCCACGAGTCGACCCAGCGCATACAGCTCTCTCTCGGCCCAACCCAGCTCACGCGCGACTTCTGACTCCATTTGCAGGGCGGAATCACGGCTGGGTCGGAGTCTTCCACCCGGGAGTGGCCCAGTCAGCTCAAGGTCTCTGGCCAGCAGGCGACTCGTGCCAGCGTCGGCGTCATCCACCTGCCACCATGACCCGGTGTTAGCGAGGCGAACATACTCACCCAACAGCGCACGTTCCTTCACCTCAAGTCGCAAGCGCACGTACCGATTGAAAAATTCTGCCTGCAGCACGCTCGGGTAAAAGTGTGAGTAAAACCTTGCGTCACGCCCACGACTTCGGCCGCCGGCCCGCAGCCATCCCATCGCAGCCTGAAGATTCTGCCCCCCTCTTCCAAATCGCTGCACTCCGAACCAGTTGGGTATTCCGTTCATCGACATGTCGGCCAGAAGGACGAGCGCAGCATCATGCTGCATGCCGTTGAAGCGAAGGGTAAATCGGTTGCCCAGAAGGTGCCCCGGACGGAGTTTGTTGGTGTGTAGCGACTGCTCGAGAACCGTCAGTCCCGGTCCGAGCGACTGAAGACCGGCATGGTCGCAACGGGCCGGGACGGATAACCACTGCGTGGTAACGGCTTCCTTGTCTTTGAGACCCGCCCTGCCAATGTCCTGTTCCTGCACCCCGACAGCGTTCGCGATGCGTCGAATCGCTTCCTGCGTCGTCAACCGGCACTTCTCAATGCGGATGTACAGGTGATCTCCCTGACCACTCGCCGCATAGAGAGGGATCTCGTCTACGCGGAAAGCCTCGGGTCCCGGACAGAGAGTACCGCCAGCGAGCCGCGTGCTGTTGAGATAAAGCGGCGGTTCAAATGAGTTGATTCCTTTCGGGTGCATGCAGACCGGATTCGCGGGACGGGTTCGATGAGCAGTCGGCTGTTATCGCACGGTATGTTTTAGCAGGCACTCGACCTGCAGCTGCACGAAGTCTGAAGCGAGGTGGAGCGTTCGGCCTGGCTCGCCGGGGTGCTGCAGATGAAGCCCGGGCGCAACCTCGACCAGATCGCAGCCGACCACGCAGAACTCTTCGACGGCAGCTCGCAATAAACCCCTCACCCAGTCCGGGTGGAGTCCGCCCGGTTCTGGCGTTCCGGTGCAGGCTGCGAAGGAGGGATCGTTCGCGTCGATGTCGTGCGACACGTACAGACGACGGACTCCGGCGTCGCGGAGCGCCTGCAGGATGGCTTGCTGCATGGCTTGGGGGTCGTTCAGAATTTCGGCTGCCCAGAACTGCCTTACGCCCTGCTCCTGCTCCCATTGTGCCTTCGGCGTGCCAGAAACACGCAGGCCTACCTGCACCAGACGCCCTGCGCGCCCCAGCGCCTTGTTCGCGTGCCAGGCCCAGGTGGCAAAGCTCCATTCATTTCCTTCGCGATGTTGCAACAGGTCCGTATGCGCATCCA